>CAVCRL010000065.1:0-12741 GCA_963604455.1 Lachnospiraceae bacterium
CGCTTCTGGACAGCGACCTTCCGATGGGAAAGATCGAGTGTGTGTTCACCATCTCTGAGGAGACCGGAATGGACGGAGCCTTCGGAATGGAGCCAGGCTTCTTCACCGGCAGGACGCTCATCAATCTGGACTCAGAGGATGAGGGGCAGATGTTCATAGGTTGCGCCGGCGGCCTTGACACGACAGCCGTGTTCAATTACACACAAGAAGATTTCAAAGAAGGCTATAAGCCGGTAAGGCTTGAGATAGGCGGAGCTCTCGGCGGACACAGCGGAGATGACATCAACAAAGGCCGCGCGAACACAGTGCAGCAGATGGCTCGCTTCCTATATTCAGAAATGGCTTATGGACTTCAGCTCGTTATGCTGAAAGGCGGCAACAAGCCGAACGCGATAGCGAGGGAGTGCGAGGCAATCATCACCGTCCCGGACACCGAAGCGACAATCAAGAGATTCACCTCGTTCGGCAATGACCTGAGGAATGAATATTTCAGGACGGATCCTGATATGTGCTTCAGCGGCGAGACGTACAGATGCACCGAGAAGCCGATCCAGAGCGATGTCGCAAGGAGGTTGATCGCATCTCTCTTCGCCTGTCCGCACGGAGTCGAGACTATGAGCCAGGACATTCCGGGGCTCGTGGAGACATCGACAAACCTGGCGGCTGTAAGGATGAACAAGCAGGGAAGGATCGAGGTCATCACAAGCCAGCGCAGCTCGACCGGCTCGGCAAGAAAGATGATGGCCGCCAAGGTGGAGGCCAACTTCCTGCTCGCCGGAGCCGAAGTGACCCATCTTTCTGAATATCCAGGGTGGAAGCCTAACCTCGATTCCCACATTCTGCGTGTGTGCGTGGATTCGTACAAGAAATTGTTCGGATGCGAGCCGGAGGTCAAGGCCATTCACGCCGGGCTTGAGTGCGGACTCTTCGGGGAGAAGTTCGGTGATCTGGATATGATTTCCTTCGGCCCGACCCTCAGGGGTGTGCACGCTCCGGGTGAGAAGCTTGAACTTGCGTCCCTTGACAAGTTCACCGAGCATCTTGTCGATGTCGTGACGAATTTTGAATAATTGTACTGGTCACTGAGCCTGTCGAAGTGACCTGAAGAACAGGAACAACATAACAATGGTAAAGATAGCTCCTTCAATACTTTCCGGCAACTTCCTGAATCTGGAGCCGGACATCAGGATGGTCAACGGGAACGCCGACCTGATCCACATCGATGTGATGGACGGAAGTCTCGTGCCGAACATCTCGTTCGGATTTCCGGTGATGGAGGCGATCGCCAAGGTCGTGACCGTCCCGATGGACGTTCACCTGATGATCATCAATCCGGACAAGTACATTGAGAGATTCGCCAAATGCGGAGCGAACCTGATAAGCTTCCATCTGGAAGCCGCCGACCAGGCCGGCAAGGATCCAAAGGAGATCATTGAACAGATCAAATCCTGTGGAGCGAAGGCCGGACTTGCGATCAACCCGGATGTGCCCGTCGAAAGGCTTTTCCCATACATCGAGGATGTTGACTTCTTCCTGATAATGTCGGTCTTCGCCGGATTCGGGGGACAGAAATTCATCCCGGAATCCATCGACAGGATCAAAACTCTGAAAGCCGAGATGGACAGAAGGGGAGTCGTGAAGGACATCGAGGTGGACGGCGGTGTGTCAGCGGCCAACGCAAGGATTCTGGCCGAAGCTGGAGCGACAATGCTTGTGGCCGGAAGTTCGGTGTTCAAGGCGGAAGACCAAGCAAAGGCTATTGCTGAGCTTCGTTAGATAACATAGCTTATTTCCTTAAAAGCGAACTCAAAACGTTCGCCTTTTTCTGTTTCGAGACAGAGCATTCCACGGTCGGTGACACCAACGATTCTCGCACTGATTGACGCACCCGTCGAGCAGACTACATATTCATTGAAAGTGCCGACTCGGTAGAGTCTGCTGACATATTCATCAACGTTGTCGTAGTGCCCGAGCCTTCTTTTCAGGAAGCGGCAAAGTTTGGGAAGCTGGTCTTTGAGGTCATATTCCTTGCCGGTCAGCATCGCCATCGAGACGGGGTTCAAAAGTTGTGGCGGAAACTCCTTTTGGTTGACATTCAGTCCGATTCCGATGACGCTTGCCGTCAGTGAGTCCCCGCAAAGGGTGTTCTCAATGAGAATTCCGCAGATTTTCCTGTTCCTTACATAGATGTCGTTCGGCCATTTGACCGTGGCCTCAATCCCTTCATATTCAAGGTAATCAAGCACGCCCAAAGTGACGCTGCGGCTTATGGAAAACTGCCTTGAGGCCTTCAATGGCGGATAGGCTCCGTCCCCAAACTTCATCACCAAAGAGAATGTTAGGTTTTCTCCGGGCCGCGCGGACCAGGAATTACCCCGCTGGCCACGCCCGGAGGTCTGATGGAGAGCCGCCAGGACTGACAGATTGTCAATCCTGGAAATTTGCCTTAAGGCCTCATTATTAGTCGAATCGATCTCATCGAGCCATTGTATGTCAACTTCCTCTTTCATTGGTTCAGAATTTGTCGTATATTTGTATATTTGATTGTAATTGCAAAAATATAAAACATTCTCAATATGATTACACACGATTTGCGGGTTATGGCCGACGCTATGCTCGACAAGAAGGCACAAAACGTCATTGACATAGATCTCAGGCCACTGGGAACCGCAATCACTGACCATTTTATGATCTGCAACGCTGACTCCACCACCAACGTCAACGCCATAGCCGACAACGTCATCGACAAGATGCGTGAGGAAGGCAGAAAGCCTCTCCGTACCCAGGGTCTGGAGAATAATTTCTGGATAATCCTGGACTATGGTGATATCGTCGCCCATATATTCCTGACGGAATACCGCCAGTTCTACAGGCTGGAGGAGCTCTGGGCAGACGCACCGCACAAGGAATACAAGGAGAGACGCGTTCCTAAAACAAAAAAGACAGAGACAGATGCCGAATAACGCAAATTCGCCGAAAGGCAATGATCCAAGAAGGAAGGTTATCCGCGTGAGATTCAATTTCTCGTGGCTTTACCTTATTCTTATTCTTGGCATAGGTTGGCTGCTGCTCAACAACAGCGGAGCCAATCCTCAGAAGATAGAATGGGCCGAGGTCCAGGAGATGTTCCTCAAGGGCGACATCAAGGAGATTGATTTCGTGAGGAACGACTTCAAGGGCAACATAACAGTGCGCCCGGACAGGCTTAACAAATATGCTGACAAGTTTGGCGGCAAGGTTCCGCCGAGCTCGCCTCATTTCATATTCCTTGTCTCTGACAAGTTCGACGCTGAGAAGGAGTTCGGTGAACTGAACGCCAAGCTTACTCCGGACGAGAGTCAGGTCAAGATCGTGATGGAGAACGACAGCAGGATGTGGTCAAACGTCCTTGAATGGATAATATTCCCGATTCTGCTCATCGTAATGTGGATTTGGATGTTCCGTGGCTTCAGCAGGAATATGGGTGGTGGCAATGGTGGTCCCGGTGGTGTGTTCAATGTGGGAAAGTCCACCGGCAAGCTCGCCGACAAGGAGAAGGTGAACGTCACGTTCAAGGATGTCGCCGGTCTGTACGGTGCCAAGGAGGAGGTGATGGAGATTGTGGATTTCCTCAAGAATCCTAAGAAATATACCGCACTCGGAGGCAAAATCCCTAAGGGAGCACTTCTTGTAGGCCCTCCGGGGACCGGTAAGACTTTGCTTGCCAAGGCAGTGGCGGGAGAGGCCAACGTTCCGTTCTTCTCGATTTCCGGTTCGGATTTCGTTGAGATGTTTGTCGGTGTCGGTGCTTCCAGGGTTCGTGATCTGTTCCGCCAGGCGAAGGAGAAGGCTCCTTGCATCGTGTTCATCGATGAGATCGACGCTGTCGGAAGAGCGAGAGGGAAAAATGTGGGATTCTCTTCAAATGACGAGCGCGAGAACACTCTCAACCAGCTCCTTACAGAGATGGACGGATTTGACACAAATTCAGGCGTGATTATTCTTGCGGCCACCAATAGGGCAGATATTCTTGACAAGGCGCTTCTGCGCGCCGGACGGTTCGACCGCCAGATTCACGTGGACCTTCCGGAACTTAAGGAAAGGGAGGAGATATTCAAAGTCCACACCCGCAACCTCAAGGTCGCCAAGGATTTCGATCTCGGATTTATGGCCCAGCACACGCCGGGCTTCTCCGGAGCCGACATCGCCAATGTCTGCAACGAGGCAGCCCTTACCGCCGCCAGACGCGACAAGAAGGAGATTGACCGTCAGGATTTCCTTGACGCTGTCGATAGGATTGTCGGCGGACTTGAGCGCAAGGGTTCGATAATGACTCCGGCAGAGAAGAGGACGACGGCCTATCACGAGGCAGGACACGCCACAGTCGGCTGGCTGTTGCCGTACTCTGATCCGGTGTTCAAGGTCAGCCTGATACCGAGAGGGGAGGCGCTTGGTTTGACTTGGTACCTTCCGGACGAGAGGAAGATCCTGTCCAAGTCCTATCTTATGGACAAGATGTGCGCCTTGATCGGCGGACGTGTGGCCGAGGAGATCATCAACGGCGAGCCGGCAACCGGAGCGCTCAACGATCTGGAAAGGCTTACACGTATGGCCTACAATATGGTCCAGTACTATGGTATGAGCGAGAAGATCGGCGAGGTTTCGTTCTATGACTCGACCGGATCGAGAGGCTACGACCTCACCAAGCCTTACAGCGAGAAGACCGCCGAGCTTATGGACCAGGAGGTCAAGGATCTTGTCAAGGAGATCCACGACAGGACCTACAGGATCCTGACCGAGCATAAGGAAGGCTTCGTCAAGATGGCTCAGATTCTCCTTGAGAAAGAGGTGATCTTCGCCGAGGACATCGAGAAGATCTTCGGCCCGAAGGTGAAACCGGCTGAGGAAGAGGAACCTGCCAAGGCCCAGGCAACCGAGAGTGACACACCGATAACCGAGACAGGAAATGAATAACGTAGCGGTCAGATCGATTTCAGGCGTGGTCTTCATCCTTGCGATGTTGGCCTGCCTGATGTTCAATAAGTTCCTGTTCGCCGGACTGATAATATTCATTATGTCCGTGATGCTGCTGGAATTCTACCACATCACGATGGGGAACAGCTACACCTTCTCGAAGGTGCTGGCGATCATCGCCGCGATCTTCCTTTTCGGACTGCTGTTCGCCACGGCCTCCTATCATATTCCAATAAGATTCGTGGCTTTCGCGATGGTTCCGATCTTCATCGTGATGATCAACTCGCTGTACGTCAAGGACAAGGAGGAATATGGCAAATTCTCGAACATCTACACAGGGCTTTTGTACATCGCGGTTCCGATAGCGCTCTCAAACCTCATCGCCTTCGACAAGGCCGGGAACTTCAGCGGCAACCTGCTCCTTTGCTTTTTCATCATAATATGGTGCTCGGATGTCGGAGCGTTCGCTTTCGGAATATCTCTCGGCAAGATATTCCCGCAAAAACTCTTTCCGTCCGTATCGCCAAAGAAGACCTGGATAGGATTCATCGGCGGACTTGTCAGCTCGGTTCTGGCCGCGTTCGCTCTTTATGAGTTCGGAATATTGAAGTTCCCGCTCATTCACTGCCTCATCCTGTCACTTATAATGTCCGTCACCGGAGTCTATGGCGATCTGTTTGAGTCTCAATGGAAAAGAGTGTACGGAGTCAAGGACTCAGGTAAGATCATCCCGGGGCACGGAGGCTTTCTGGACAGGTTTGACAGCACGCTGATGGCGATGCCGTTCGGGGCGATCTATCTGGCGATCTTTGATCTGCTCTGATTAATAATAACTTGATAATCAATTAATGAATATACAAACGATATGAAGAAGATAATAGTTGACAAGGACTCGCACGGAACGATAGGCTTCAACTGGGCTGTGATAGCGGTCCTGATAGTGTGCACGTGGATATTCATACATAATCTGTTCATTTCAATCCCGATCACGCTCATCCTGCTCGCCTTCGCTTTCTTCGTTTTCTGGTTCCACAGGGTTCCGGAAAGGGTAATACCGGAGGGAGACAGCAAGATGATAACTTCCGTCGCCGACGGCAAGGTTGTGATCGTTGACAGGGTCTATGAGAAGGAATATTTCAAGGACGACCGCATCCAGGTGTCGGTGTATATGGACTTCTTCGATGTCCACACTAACTTCTGGCCGATGGACGGGGTGATTTCCTACTATAAATATCATCCGGGGAAGTATCTGCTTGCCTTCCTGCCCAAGGCCTCGGAAAAGAATGAGCATTCATCCACGGCGATCTGCAATGAGCACGGTGAGATTCTGTTCAGACAGATAGCCGGCACTTTCGCCAGAAGGATTGTCTGCTACTCAATAGAGAATGCCGAGGTTGAAAGGGGATTGCAGTGCGGAATCATCAAGTTCGGATCACGGATCGACATATTCCTTCCGCTTGACGCTGATGTCAAGGTGAAGGAAGGGGATTACACCCGTGCCTGCGAGACGGTTATCGCTGAGCTTAAATAATTTACTACTGATCTTTCTCGATCAGTTCAACAAGACGGTCAACGGCTTCCGTGTCCTGAATATGCTTCAGCACGGGAGTCTTTCCTTTATAGATGGTGACCTTGTGGTTGCCTTCACCGACATATCCCCAATCAGCGTCGGCCATCTCACCGGGACCGTTCACGATGCAGCCCATCACGGCGATGACTGTGTTCTTAAGATGAGAGGTTCTTGCCTTCACTTCCTCGAACGCTTTCTGAAGGTCGTACATAGTTCGTCCGCAACCTGGGCAAGCGACATATTCCGGTTTATAGAAACGCCTTCTGGCAGCCTGCATCAACTCATCGACAAGATAGGTTCCGATTCCGGATTCCTGAATCGAGATTTTGTCGCCGGAATCATCCTGATATGTGCCAGTGAGCTCAAGTTCGTCCAAAGTCTTGTCCAGCAGCCTCTTGCCGAAATCGCACGCGACATCTAACAAAAGTGTTTCCCGTGATGGAGAGTCGTAAACAGCGACAGCCTTGTGTCCCTGAATGTTTATGGAAGTCATTGAGGAGACAATCCTGTGTCCATAACGTGCTGCAAGATAACGCGCGGCCGGAAGCTCATCCTCCGGATCCTCGGTAAGAGAGACGCGCACTGTGTCACCAATTCCTTCGGACAACAGGGTAGATATTCCGACACAGGACTTGATCCTGCCGCTGTCTCCGTTGCCGGCCTCCGTCACACCGACGTGAAGAGGGTAAATCACCCCGTTTTCCTTCATAGCGGCCATCAGTTTTCGGTACGCTTCGACCATAACAATAGTGTTACTTGACTTAAGCGACACCACAACATTGTAAAAATCAGCCTCTTCACACATCTTCAACCATTCCAAGGCAGCTTTGGCCATCGCTTCCGGAGTGTTGCCGTATAGATTGGTGATGTAGTCGCCCAAAGAGCCGTGATTGACACCTATACGTATTGCCGTTCCGTTCTCCCGGCAGACTTCTATGAGTCTGGCGAACTGTTTACGGGCTTCATTGTGATCCCTGTGGAAATTACCGGGATTGATTCTGACCTTCTCCACAAACGGGGCGACCATAATCGCTGTCTGTGAGGAAAAATGGATGTCCGCCACTATCGGCACATTGATTCCGAGTTCCTTCAACCTGGATTTAATGGACTTGACACACTCCACATCAGCGGGTCCCGGCACGGTTATGCGGATCATTTCCGAACCGGCCTCATAAAGCCTGACACACTGAGCCACCGTGGCTTCCACATCATTGGTGTGGGTGTTGCACATTGTCTGGACAACTATCGGATTTCCACCTCCGATAAGCACGTTGCCTGCCTTGGCTGTCAAATATCTCATTATTCTATAGGTTTTGGAGTTGGATTATAGACTTGGTTGTAAGCCTCCCGCCTGAGCTGGGCTTTTCCACGTCCGGTCCTTCTTGTAAGCTGGAAGTAAACTCCGGCAGTTGCCATAATGTCGAAAGGATATGCGAACCGGTAATAGTCCTTGCTGACATAGTCCGGATCATAAATGGTTCCCCACGAATATCTTACATTAACATTGAAGTGAAACTCGACAGGATCGAAGACAAGGCCGAATCCCACTCCGCCGCACAGGCCATAGTCAAAACGACGGTCAGTGTCAAGAAAGGAATTGGCGATCGACTCGTCAACCCCGTCTCCGGTACGCTTGATATTCAGCCTGTAGCCGCCATAGATTCCGGCGTCCGCCATAATCTTGTAGTGCAGGCCGTCAAGATGCAGATGAGCCATCAATGGGACCTCGGCGACATCCATTATTGCCTCAGTGGCCCCTTCGATGTTATAAGTGGTCTTGGTGTCCTTGTTCTCCTTGAATTTGTAGCCTTCGTGGCTGTAGCGGAATCCTACCTTGAAGCCAAAGTAAGGCAGATAATTGAACATCTTCCCGTACCGTGTGTAGAATATTCCGAAAGTGTTCGGCGAGAACAGGTTGGTCTGAGTCTGAGGCGGATTGAAGAGCATTCTGCTGAACGACACACCGTACTCGACTCCTATCATCGAATAGTCGTTGAGCTCAAAGACCCTGTTCACCTTGACCGTGTCCAGATATATGTCTGAATATAGATCCGCCTTCAAAGTGTCAGTCAACGCTGCCTTCGTCGAGTCCGAAGGATTTTGGGCAAGACAAAGCGCGCAAGGCATCAGCAAGACAACAGACAGCAAATATTTCTTAATTATCCTCATCTCTTTCCTTATTGATTGAAGAATGTGGCAAGATCAAGATCCTGACTTATCTCGCTGCGTTCAGGAATCTCGAACA
Organism: Lachnospiraceae bacterium; assembly: GCA_963604455.1. Classification (GTDB taxonomy): domain Bacteria; phylum Bacteroidota; class Bacteroidia; order Bacteroidales; family UBA932; genus Cryptobacteroides. The sequence goes on from CAVCRL010000065.1 coordinate 8,769, forward strand.
GGTCACTGTCCTTGGTCATCAGGAACTTGACCTTCTCAGGCTGCTTGTGCGCAAGCAGGTTGCCGGTGTCCACGATTCCGTTCCGGTTAAGGTCCTCGGTGATCCTTATGGAATACTTGCCCTTTTTCAGATACGGGAACAAAAGCGCTGAGTCATTGTCAACTATATAATTGCGCAGGACAGAGCTTCGCCTCTCGTCCAGAAGGTCCACGATGTACCTGTTCCCGTTCACTCCGGTAAGGTTCAAAGTGAAGGAACTCAGCTCGTCATCCTTCGGCAGAGCCACCTTGACCTCGGTGCTGTCGTTCCAGAAGCCGTTTATGTCCTTGAACGTTCTCTGGGGAACCTTGAAGACATATTCATAGCCAGACTGGATCTTGACCTGCGGGACAATGTCATATTTCCTGAGGTTCAGGGAATCCCTCATTATGGTGAATTTCTCGGCCTGCTCCTTCTGCTTAGGATTTATTGATTTGAATATCAACGAGTCGAAATTCCCAAGGATAGGAGGGAAGTCAAATGTCAGCGAGATGCCGTACTGCTCGAATGTCTCCGGCTCGGCCTTCAGGGTCAAGGCGCAGATTGTGTCCTTGTGCTCGATCTTTTTCCGGGCGGATCTGGACTTTGGCTTCTTCTCATCGACCAGACTGACTTTCTCGGTCACCGGCTGCAAAGTCCCCAAAGTGTCTGTCTTCCAGTATTTGACACACAGATGAAGCGAATCCGGCATAGCCCTCTGGTCATTCAGCCACAGAAGGAGACTGTCTTTCTCGATGTTGAACTCAGTGATCACCTTGCTGGCCGGATAACCTTGGAACCACAGAGAATCAATCCTGGTTCCCGGCGCCATAAAGGTGACGTACGCCGCCCTGTCCGCTGTCCTGGCCTTGTTCATCAAGAGCTGTTTCGAAGGCTTTTCCCTGAACACATTCAGTTTGATCTCTGATTTCCTGGACAGACAGGAGGTCGTGTCCTTCATATCGTATTTCATCAGCTCGGGCACCGAGTCGTTCACGACATTGACCGGTCGGAAAAGCGTGTCCAGGAAGGCGATCCTGTCCTCGTCCGGATCATAGATGTTGTTCCCGTTGCCGTCCACCACGGCATACACCCGAAAAAGCGTGTCCTGAATATTCCTGAGCGCGAAGTAGCCCCAGTCATCGGTTTTGACGGCGGCCACAGGCCTTTCAAGGAACACGGCCGAGTCACGGTGATCCTTGAAAAGCATCACTGTCGCTCCCTTGAGCGGCTTAAGCGTGTTGCAGTCCTGCACCGTGCCGGTGATGTACATCGAGTCTATCACGGTTCCAGTTGAGAATACTGTCGTGAATCCAGGGAACATATTCCCTTCGTTGTTATCGGCGATGGCTCCTGTCAAGTCGAGGGTGTAGGTGGTGTTCGGAAGCAGGTCTTCCTCAAAATACACTACCACGCTCTTGCCCTTTATCTTATATTTCGGACTTTTTTTCTGGGGAGGGGAGAGGAAAATGCCTTTAGGGTCCTTGACAACGACATATTCATTGAAAGTGAACACAACCTTGGTGCCGTGCACAGGCACGGACACTGAGCCGACAGCCGGAGTCACCCTCCTGACCACAGGGGGGATTGTGTCCTTAAGCCCTCCGGTCGGAGCCTGTGTCGTGTTTGCGCAGGAAGGCTGGAACACAGACAGAACCAGCAGCGCGGCCGCCGGAACAAGTGGAAAAAACCTTGTGAGAAAATTTTTCATCGCGGATCGTGTATATTCAAAAATCAGGCTCAGATTTCGGTTCTGACCACACTTTTTATACCATCAATTGAATTCAGCTTGCGGATCATTCTTTCCAAAGCGTCCCTGTCGTGCACATAAAGATCGATGTACCCGGAGAATATGCCTCCATCGGTGCTGAGATAGACCTTGCGCATATTCACGCCCATCACAAGGGATATGTAACGGGAGATCTCGTTCAGCAGACCGACCCTGTCCAAGCCCTTTATTGACAGGCGCACCGGGAAGGACTGTGCCTCGTCGTCGTCCCACTGAGGCACTACGACCCAGTCTCCGTGCTTGGAAGCTATGCTGTCTGCGACAGGGCAGGATTTCTTGTGAACGGTGACGGTTCCGTCAGGTGATTTGATTCCGATGACCGGGTCGCCAGGGATCGGACGGCAGCAGGATGCGATGACATAGTCATTCTTTCCTTTCTTCGGTGCTTCCTTCTTCCTGCCGAACCACCATTGGAACCACGAATGGCTCTTGTCCGCTTTGCCTGAGGCCAAGACTTCGGAAAGGTCGCCAAGCTTGATGACACCTATTCCTATACGGAAAAACATCTCCTCGGAATTGCCGCCTGGAATGGAGAAATGATCCAATAATATTCCTATGGAATCATTGTTCATTCTATAGCCAAGGGACTCAAGCTGCTCGGAAAGCATCTTCTTTCCCAATTCGGCGATCTCTTTCTTACGCCCCTTGAAATAATCAATGACGATATTACGGGCGTGCCTTGTCACAAGAAACTGGAGCCACTCGCGCTTCGGCTGCTCGACCTCGGCGGTTATGATCTCAACCTGATCCCCGCTTTTAAGAATATGTGAAAGCGGAACCAACTTCATATTCACCTTGGCGGCTATGGCCTTGTTGCCGATCTCGGTGTGTATGCTGTAGGCGAAGTCGAGGACCGTGGCTCCCTTAAGGATGGATTTCTGGTCGCCTTTAGGCGTGAAAACGGTTATCTCGCTGCTGGTCAGATCATTGTGTATGATATCAAGCAGTTCCAGTGCGTTCACGTCCGGATTGACAAGGATCTCCTTCACCTTGGCCAGCCACTTGTCCATCTCGCTGTCATTCTCGCTGATATAGCCTTCCTGCTTGTAGGTCCAATGGGCGGCGATGCCTTTCTCGGCGATGTCATCCATACGCTTTGAGCGGATCTGGACCTCAATCCATATTCCCGTGTCGCTCATCAGGGTGCAGTGAAGAGCCTCATAGCCATTGCTTTTCGGATGCTTCACCCAATCGCGGACACGGTCCGGCTTGTAGCGGTATATTCCTGTAATTATAGAGAATATGTGGTAGCACTGGTCTCGCTCGCTTTCCTTGGAGTTGGCCTCCGGGGTGAACACTATTCTAAGGGCGTAAAGATCATAGACTTGGTCGAAGGTGATGTTCTTAGTCTGCATCTTGTGCCAGACCGAATATGGAGTCTTCACCCGCTTGCGGATCTCGAAATTGAATCCGGCTTTTTTCAAGGCCTCGTCTATCGGAGTTATGAAATCGTCAATCTGCTTGCCTCTGCCGCTAAGATTGCTGTTGATCAACCCGCTGATCTCTTTGTAAGCGTCAGGTTCCTTGTACTTCAGCCAAATGTTCTCCATCTCGGACTTGATCTCGTAAAGGCCAAGGCGATGGGCGAGTGGAATGAATATGAACATCGTCTCGCTGAGAATCTTATCCCGCTTGTATTCAGGCATATACTCGATCGTGCGGCAATTGTGGAGGCGGTCGGCGAGCTTTATCAGCACGACCCGCACGTCATCGTTCAACGTCAGCAGAATCCGCTTGAAGTTCTCCGCCTGAAGGCTCTTCGCGTTGGCATCGTTGAGTTTCTTGCTGCGGTCCTCGTTGTCGAGCACGTTCTTGATCTTGGTGAGGCCGTCCACAAGACTTGCGATCTTGTCACCGAAGAGCTTGCGGATGTCATCCACCGTATAGTCCGTGTCTTCCACGACATCGTGGAGCAAGGCGGCCGCAATGGACTTGTACCCAAGTCCGATGTCGCTGACGACAATCTTGGCGACCTCGATCGGATGTATGATGTACGGTCCACCGGAACGCCGGCGGACATTCTTATGGGCTTCATTCGCGAAATCGAACGCTTTCTGGACCACGTCCAGCTCCTGCTGGTTCGCGCAGCGTTTCTCCGCCGCGGCCTTCAGCTGGGCGTAACTCTGACGAATCAGTTCGTAGTCTTGTTCTGTGAATTGTGAGAAA
>CAVCRL010000066.1:0-6947 GCA_963604455.1 Lachnospiraceae bacterium
GCGACTGGCGCTGTCCTCCAAAGAGAACACATAGCCGCCTATGCTGACATATTCAACTTGTTTCATTGTCTTTTAATATATTAGGAAGCAGACGCTTCATATTCATTGCTTTATGGTCTTGATGGTCTCCACTATCTCCTGCCAGGCCTGATCCATCTCGCGGAGCTGCTGGCGGCCTTTCTCGGTGATGCAGTAATATTTTCGAGGAGGGCCCTGCGTGGATTCCTCCCATCGGTAAGAGAGCAGGCCCTGGTTCTTCTGACGGATCAGAAGCGGGTAAAGCGTGCCCTCGACCACGATCATATTCGCTGATTTCAAGTCATCCAGAATCGAGGAAGCGTAGGCCTCCTTGCGCGCCAGAATGCTGAGTATGCAATATTCAAGGACTCCCTTGCGCATCTGGGAGCGTACATTGTCGGCGCTATTTTCCATAACCGCTCCTCCCTTGGCTGAATCTCGCCATATTCTCGGCCGTCGGCTCAAGGCCCCGCATCATACATTTGTCCGCCGGGGTCTTGGCGACAGGAACCACTATCCACAGGACAAGGTAAACCAGAAAACCGGTTCCCCAAAGCAACAGGGTCAGAAGGGACACGATCCGGACGATCGTGATGTCCACATTAAGGAACGCGGCCAGTCCGGAGCACACTCCCCCGATGGTCTTGTTGTCCAAGTCACGGAAAAGCCTACGGCGGGAGGTTCCCTGGGCACCGTTATAGGTGAAATCAACGCCTATTCCAGACCTTGGATATTCATCATCCGCCCCGCTTTCTTGGCTCTGCCCTTGGTTGTCCGCTCCCGTCTCGGGTTCCCTGGAGCCGTCCGGCATTCCGAGCTGCTCGACCACTTTTGTGACAAGAGCCAGATTGACAACCCTATAGGAAGCCCCGCCGGTCCCTTGGTCGAACAGCTCCGCGATCCGGTTCTCCAGATCGGCCATCACCTCTTCCTTAGCCGACTGTGTGTCACGGTCAAGACGGGCTTTGAAGTGATCGAAATAAGTAAGAAGCCTTGCGTAGGCATCCTCATCCAGAGAAAAACTCCGGCCTCCAACACTGACATTTACAACTTTTTTCATCTTAACTATTTAATTATCATTATCTTGTTCTGCGGCTTAAACTTCATCGCCCGTCCCAGACCTTGTTTTGCAATCATTTTTACAATGCAAAGATATAAATAAATTCAAATACCTTGCAAGACAAAGTACTAAAATTTGCAAAAATATTCGGGGATCAGACATCCGCCGCTGCTACAAGCGCGAATCCGCATAATTCACTTAGAAGAGAAATAACATCTAATTTCTGTCCGAGAGAATGCTTTCAAACGAAGTGGAATAATCCTCCCCGTAGTCTTTCTTGTACTTTGTGATAAAGGTTTGGTAGAGACGGCCGGCCTTTTCCTCATCCCCCAAGGCCATCAAGGCGCGTACAGAGTACGCCAACGCCTCGTCATCAAGAGGATCCAAGCCGAACAGAATGTCCCCGCAAAGGACAGTGTTCTCATACTGCCTGAGGGAGAACCGTCTGGAAAGCTCGACAGTCACGACGGATTTGACAAGACGTTCGGTCTCGCCCCTCATCTTGTCGAACATAGGATCGGACTCATTCCTGAGGAACTTGCCTCTGGCCACGATAGCGAGCAACGCATCCATATCCGGAGATCCTGAGCCGAGCATACGAAGGAATTCAAGATAGTCGCAATTGAACTCCGGTGTCAGCTCAAAATTGAACTTTCCGTTCTCATAGACCATCCTGATGCCGTCAAGCTCTCCGAGGAACTTCCTGAGGTTGTTGGCGGTCACTCCCCTTATGTTCTTCGCCTTGTCCTCCTCCTTGTCAGGCCAAAGGAGGCCACTGATCTTCTTCGAGGAAGCTCCGCCGTCATCAATGCTGTTGAGGACAATTAGGAACATCTGGCGAAGCTTGGTGGTAAACCGTGCGGTGATGTCCTTGCCGTCACGGTCGATGACAGTCAAGTCACCGAAAAGATAAACGGAGTCCGGCTTGTCATCGTTGGACCTGATGAATGTCGGCAGCTTGGTCAAATGCGAACGCTTCCTTCTCGCCGATTTTGTGAATATCAAGACAAGGGTCGAGGCCAGAAGCAGGACAACGGTAAGGATTATCGTCACAAGCCTGCGGCGCATCCTGGATACCACAGTCGAGACTTTCCCGGAACCAGGAGGATAAGAGATCACATAGGTGGAGACAGAAGACGCGATGTCATCGGGAGACTCCTCGACCAAGGCCACCATAATCCCAAGATCCTGGTCAAAATAGATGTTGGCATTGGTCGTGATCTTGTCGGAATTGATGGGGATAGGATCTCCCAAGACCTCCATTTCACCTGTCGAGAGCGAAAAACGGTACAGACGCAACTTGGAGAAAGTCTCATATTCAGGATAGCAGAGCGTGAAGAAGGAGTCTCCTTCGACAACCATCCCTCTGACAGCCACGCAGTTGTCGCCTTTCCAGTCCGCTGTCCAGACCTTGCGGGAGCTTTTGTTCTGAGGATTCACCTCGAAAAGGTCGTATGAATATTCACGGCCAACGATCTGGTCACCGCTCTCATTGCCCATCCCTCCGAATATCAAAAGGTTGCCTGTCCTCTTGTCAAAACCCATCGAGGAAAAGAAACGTGGGAATATCTCATCGCCGCTCTCAATGTCCCATTTAGCCCAAGTGTGGTCGGAGAGATCAAAATCGTAGAAGGAGCCATTGTAACGGCGGTTGCCGTAGCCTCCGAATATTATGAATTTATTCCGTTCACTGTCAAGCCACTGCGAATGATGGTGCATCTGCATATCCAGTGACTCGAAGGATACGGGAGACCAGCTCAGGCTCTCGGGATCAAGTCTCGCCACAGTAGGACGGTCCCTGTTCTCGGAATCATCGTAAAAGACCTCATAGGCATAGATCGAGCCATCGTCAGGATCGATGAACGAGGTCGCGCAGGCATTGTACACAGGGCAAGGATTGGACGTGGCGCGGCCCGTAAGATGCTCGGAAATAAGATCCAAAGTAAACAGGGAGTCCTTGTTGAACATATAGATGCTGTGATGCCGCTGGTCAAAACCCGCGCAGAGCATCCGTGAGGACCTGCGGGTGGCCACCTTACGGAAATGATAGGCACCGTTCAGCAGCCAGATTGGATTCACCGTCTTCCCTCGCAGATACCAACGGGAGCTGCCGGCGATGTCACCGGAATCCTCGTCCAAAGGGAAATTGATCACATCGCCGTCAAAAGATATTCTCAGATTGTTGATGGCGAACGAAGGCACGTCTATAAGATACTCGCTTTTCCCGAACCAAATCCGCGGGCGGATAGTGTTCGGCAGGTCGATGGGGCCGGAGGCCTCCCAGCCATCCCCGACACGAAGCGTCGCCAGATCCTTGTCCGAATCAAAGGTCAGGGAGATGTCGGTCCAGTCCTGCGAGATCCTTACCTGCGACTTAGGAATGTCCAACTGTGCGATGAAACGCTTGCCCTCAAGAATCAATTTAAACAGGTAAGACTCGGATGTCTCCTCATAAAAGAAATTCACGATCGGAGAATCATCCTTGCGGCCCGATTTCATCCTTAAGATGTAGCCGTCGGACGCTCCCGGCATCGCCCGGAATCCGAAGGAAAGCCGCAGCGCCCTGTGGCAATTCCCGAAACATCTCGGATTGATCTCGAACGAGGTCCTCTTGTCGATCTGACAGTCGTGCCCATAGAACCCGAGCCCTTGCGAAAAGCCCGGAACGGAGAGAAAAAGGAGCGGAAGCAGTATAGCAAAACGGCGCATTTTAATGACGATTTTCTGTAAAATTATCAAAAATCCACGAAATTAACCCAAAAATCTCAATGAATTAATCTTAATTTAACCCTAAACTTAACCATTGTTCGCTTAATTTGCAAAACGTTACAAAAGAATATTAAGACAATAGTAATACTCTAACAAATGAAGACACTAAAAACTCTCGGCGCTATGGCGCTTGCGGCCGTTCTTTTCGGAATGGCTGCCACATCCTGCAAAGAGGATGAGAACAAGAACCCGGAAATTGAGACCGGAACTGTCTCCGGTACCGTGACAAGCGACATCGGATCCCCGATCGCTGACGTGACCGTGGAGATCGCTGACATCAAAAAGACAGCGACGACCGACGCATTCGGTTCCTACAAGATCGACGGAGTTACGATGACCAAGCACTCTGTCACATTCAAGAAGGACGGCTTCGCTGAAGCGGCCGTTTCGATCACGGAAAAGTCATTCGTGGACAAGGTCGCCAAGAATGTCGATGCGATTATGGCGGTCGCGTGCGCGGCGATCAAGGGTACAACAGTTGACGCGAAGAACGGCAATGCCCCGCTCGCGGGAGTCACCATCTCCCTCAACGGAGCCAAGAACATCGAGACCGGCGCTGACGGAACCTTCAACTTCGACAACCTGACAATCGATGACTACACCCTGACCTTCACAAAGGCCGGATGCGTCACCGTCGAGAAGAAAGTCGAGAAGGCATCCTTCACTGGAGACTTCATCGTAGATCTCGGCGAGGTTCTGATGGGAAGCAAAGAGCTTCTCAGAGGTCTCACGCTTGAGCAGATCGCGGCCACCGCGAACACCTTCTATTATAATGAATATAGAGGTGGCAAGAACGGTGATGACTATCCTCATTTCGACTGGTCGTCCGATTTCCTTTACACAATCACAAGCTTCTACGGATGGAACGAGGAGCAGAACGAAGGCACTGCCATCCAGATCAGAAACCGTGAGGATGACGGTGACTGGAACAATCCTGCCGACCTTGATATGTTTGATTCCTACATCTACGGAAAGAAAGCCATCACTGCCGACAACTGCAAGATGTACCTCAAGGTTCGTACACACGGCGCGGATGACGCTGATCCTACCAACTTCGGCGTTATGGTGATCGACCCGACCGCCGCTGATCCAGAGGCTGTCAGAATAGGAGACATCCGTAAATATGGCAACGACGCCTACACAACCGGAAACAACAATGACCGTCCGGACTTTGAGTTCGACCTCACTCCATACATCGGAAAAGAAATCTACTTCGCCATCGGTACCTACAGGGTACGCACAGGTGACTATTGGAAGCAGCTTGTACTCCGCCGCATCGTGTTCGCCAAGGACTGCCCTGAAGACTGGGGCTGGTGCCCGGGCGAGGAGGTTCAGGGACTCGGAACCAACTGGAAGATGACCAAGGAGATCGTACGCTCCACAATGCCGGTCACAGAGGTTGACGAGTTCTCCGGCATCTCCAACGTAGGCAAACAGGATGTTGACCATCCAGAGATGTACAGAGGAGCCTACCAGACCTGGAGAGAGCAGAAGCACTTCGCGGCCTATTGGGCTTGTATGCCTATCCACAAGGACAGCGAACCGTTCGCAGGCGAGGGATTCGTCATCAAGACCCAAGGAAGCGACGCTCCTGTGACACTTGACGAGCCACAGTCATATTTCTACGCCAAGCTTCCGGTCAACGCGAAGAAGACCCTCTTCCTCAAGACCAGGAACTTCAGCACCGAGCATCCTACCTACTTCAAGGTTGCCGCCATCACCGAGGACTGCGCCGTCGCATTCCTTGAGCCTAAGGTCCACACTGTCGGCAACGGCCACGAGGCCAACTTTGCCGAGTCAGCCGGCAACGGAGCCTGGAAGTTCATCAACGAGGGTGGCGGAAAGGACGAGCCGGAGCTCTACGCCAACTTTGAATATGACCTTTCAGCCTACAGCGGAAAGAATGTCATCATCGCTCTCGCCGTCTTCAAGGGTGACAAAAACGATGATGAGAACAAGATGGCTATCCACTCTATTGGTCTGAAATAATGAGAAGAACGTTGATGGTTGTGCTGCTGGTCCTTGCGATCGGCGGCACAGCCTGTTCACATAACGGGACTGATCCCGAACCGACTCCTCCTGAGCCACCGGTCCAGGAGACAAACCTGGACAAGGCTGAGGAAAACCTCAAGCGCTCGCTGACATTGACCCAGGCGGCCTTGGAGCGTTGCTTCAAGGGCAACTCGATGCTGATGATGCGCTACTACTACCCGTTCGCCGGAGTGACTTCGCTCGAAAAGGCCAGCGTGTGGATGTACACGTCATCCTTCGAGGCGGTCAACGCGCTCCTTTCCGGAATGGAGGAACTGAAAGAGGCCGGAAGACCGGATCTCTACAACGCCAACAGCGAGGAACTGAAGAGCACTCTCGGGAAGCTTTTCGATGGTCTGGACTGGTACAAAGGTACTTACACATTGACATCCTACACCCAGACAAAGGAGTGGTCCGTTTACGGTGTCAACAGGGGAAACAGTCCCGGCACCGCAAAGGTCGAGGGCAGGGAGAATGTCTATGACGATCAGGAATGGCTTGTCAGGGAACTGCTCAACGCCTACCGCCTCACCGGAGAGTCCCGCTACCTTGAAAAGGCCGAATATCTTGCTGAATATGTCCTTGACGGATGGGACTGCACGCTGAAAAGCGACGGCACGGAGCACGGAGGAATCACCTGGGGACCAGGCTATTACACCAAGCATTCGTGCAGCAACGGACCATTTGTAAGTCCGCTCGTCTGGCTGAGTGAGATATATTCAGGGAAGAACGCCAAGATCACGCACCGGTACATCGGAGCGATGAAGCAGCGTCTGACCGAGGAGATGGACAAGAGCGAGTACTATCTGATGTTCGCTAAGAAAGTCTATGCGTTCCAGAAGAACAACCTTTTCAGGAAGGCCGTCGGAGTGTATTATGATATGCTCGGAGCGAAAGGCTCATCCGTGAGCGAGTCCGGGATAGCCTACGAGACCGTCGGTGGGGTGCGCTACCGCGCCAACAACGAGGAAGAGGGTCCGACCGGGACGGCATATTCATACAATTCAGGGACAATGCTTTCCGGGGCGGCAGACCTTTACAGGGTGACTGGGGACAAGGAATATCTCAC
>CAVCRL010000066.1:7257-9265 GCA_963604455.1 Lachnospiraceae bacterium
GCTGAATACGCCGAGATCGCGAGGTATCTTATAAGCACAAAATAAACTGTAACAATATGGCAAAAAGAACATATCTGGCTCTTCTGCTGTTGTTCATCGCTTCGTTCTGTCTGGACGCACAGAACCGGATCACCCTCACGGGAACGGTCCGTGACGCGCAGGGACAACCTGTCATCGGGGCCAATGTGATGATGAAAGGCTCCACGACGGGAGCGGCCACGGATCTTGACGGGAAATATTCACTGTCAGTTCCGGACAACGCCCAGGTGGAATATTCCTGCATCGGCTACACGACCGTGGTCGAGAAAGTCGGCGGCAGAAAGGAAATCAACATCGTTCTGAAGGATGACAACACATACCTTGAAAGCGTGGTCATCGTGGGTTACGGAACCCAGAAGAAGGGCTCCATCACCGGTTCAATCTCCGGTGTGAGCGGCGAGAATATGCTCCACACCAAGTCCGAGAACCCGCAGAATATGCTGACCGGAAGGGTGGCCGGAGTGCGTGTCTGGCAGAAGAGCGCAGAGCCGGGAACGTACAGCAACAGCTTCGATGTCAGAGGTTTGGGCACACCGCTTGTCGTGATAGACGATGTACCTCGCTCAATCGAGGATTTCCAGAGGCTCAACCCTAACGACATCGAGAACGTGTCCGTCCTCAAGGACGCTTCGGCCGCGATCTATGGAGTCAGAGGAGGTAACGGAGTGGTGCTCGTGACCACAAAATCCGGGACCAAAGGCAAAGCAAAGGTCAACTACAACGGAAGCTACACGTTCCAGTTCCCGTCCACGATGCCAAAGCTGGCCGGAGCGGTGGACGCGATGACCCTCTACAACGAGATGACGATGAACAAGGCTGACGGAAGCGGCTCCAGAGTCTATCTGGACGCGGATATGGAGCCTTACATCAACGGCACGAAGAAGGCCGCCGACTGGAACTCGCTCGTGTTCTCCGACTGGTCTCCGCAGACCCAGCACGATGTCAGCATCTCCGGAGGCGGCGACAAGTACCAGTACTATGTGAGTATGGGCTACCTGTTCCAGGAAGGATTCTTCCGCAGCAGGGACCTCAACTATTCAAAGTACAACCTGCGCTCGAACATCAACGCCGAGATAGCCAATGGCTTGAATATGAACTTCAGCGTCAGCGCGCTTGCGGACGACCGACGCACACCGGACTCCGACGCCGTCACATTGATCAGGAACCTTTGGAAGCAGGGCGTGCTGTTCCCGGCCTACGTGGATGAGGAGCAGACGATGCTGAACTACGACGGTCTTGATCTGGAGCAGAACACGGTTGCGATGATGACGGCCGACATCTCCGGCTACAAGAAATACCGCCAGAAGCAATTCCAGACCTCAGCGTCCCTCGAATATGATTTCGGAACCCTCACGGATGTCCTGCAAGGCCTGACCCTCAAAGGATTGGCCAGCTACGACTACCGCTTCGACGACAACGAGATGTTCCGCAAGTCCTATTCCCTCTACGCGAAGAACAGTCTGACCGGTGAATATGTCTCAAAGGAGTTCGCCGATCATTCGGACAGGCTCACCCGTGAGCATTACTCCAAGCAGCAGATTCTCGGCCAGATCCTCCTGAACTACAACAGGAAGTTCGCCGACCGTCATTCAGTCGGAGCCACATTCGGAGCCGAGGCGCAGCGCAGGAAAGGAGACAACTACTACATCTACGGCGACCTTGCGTTCAGCACACCGTATTTCACAGCCCTGAAAGACAACACGGAATCGACTTTCGTGGGCATCAACACAGGCTTGGACGCATTCCACGACATCGAGTACAGGGCTCTCATCGGAAGGGTCAACTACTCATTCGATGACCGCTATCTCTTTGAGGGACAGTTCCGTTACGACGGATCATCGAAATTCGCTCCGGGACACCAGTGGGGATTCTTCCCTTCATTCTCGGCCGGTTGGAGAGTCTCCCAGGAACCTTGGTTCAAGAATATCTCCTTCCTGTCGTTCATCAACCAGTTCAAGATCCGAGGCAG
>CAVCRL010000066.1:9515-11142 GCA_963604455.1 Lachnospiraceae bacterium
GTTGACTATTTCGAGAGAAGGAGAAGCGGAATATTCGCACAGAACTCCTCGTCCCTTCCGACTGTCGTGGGAGCATCCGCCCCGATCGAGAACATCAACTCGGACATGAATATGGGTCTTGAGCTGGAGCTCAGCCACCGGAACAGGATCGGAGACTTCTCCTATAATATTAAAGGAATAGTGACCGTCACGCGTCAGAAATACCTCGACGCGCTCAACCAAGGGCCTTACGGCAACTCCTACGAGAGATGGCGCAACGACAATCTCACCCACCGCTACCAAGGAATCCAGTTCGGCTACGAAAGCGCCGGACGTTTCACCAGCTGGGAGGACATCTGGAACTACGACATCTACAAGGAGGGCAGCACGCTTCCCGGTGACTACAAGTACCTTGACTGGAACGGAGACGGTGAAATCAACGGGTTGGACATGCACCCTTACGCTTTCGACCAGACTCCGTGGATGAACTACTCCCTGTCATTCGACGCACAGTGGAGGAACTGGGATCTCAGCATTCTGTTCCAAGGCTCGGCGATGGGCTCATATATGTACTCCGAACCGCTGTACTCAATCTGGGGCAGCAACGGAGGCGGAACCCTCGACCTGTTCCTTGACAGATGGCATCCGGAAGATCCAACCGCAGACCCTTACGATCAGAGCATCAAATGGATAAGCGGCGAGCACGCCTACACGGGACACACTCCTGACCAGAACTCCGAGTTCAACCGTGTCAGCACGGCATATTTAAGGCTCAAGAGCGTGGAGCTCGGATGGACGCTTCCGACGAGGGGCAAGGCGAAGAACGCGCTGCGCATTTTCGCCAACGCCTACAACATATTCACACTCACTGGTATCAAATATGTTGACCCGGAGCATCCGGATTCCGATTACGGTAGGATGTACCCGCTCAACAAGACTGTGACAGTTGGACTTGACCTGAATTTCTAAAGTCAGAAAGAATGAACAGAATATTCAAATATTTATCAATCATCGCATTGCTGGCTCTTTCGGCTTGCGGTGATATGAATATCCCGCCGAAGAACACGGTCACGGACGATGACCTGCTGACCTCTTCCAAGGGAATGCAGATCTATCTGGCAAGGCTCTACAGCCAGATGCCGTGGGAAGACTTCAAGTATATGGCCCAGTGGGGCTTCGAGTTCAACGGCTGGCTCGGCACCCTCGGAATCGACGGATGCGGGGAGGCGATGAACAGGGACGACGTTTTCGAGACCTTCAGGAGCGAGAGGACACCGTTCTGGAAGCAGGCTTTCGTCCTGCTGCACGACGCCAACCACCTGATCGAGGCTCTTCCTGAATATGGCGGCAACTTCTCGGCGGTCGAGATGAACTACCATCTCGGACAGGCCTATTTCGTAAGGGCGTACACGTTCTACCAGATGGCCCGCCGCTTCGGAGGCATCCCGCTCGTCACCCACACAATCGCCTATCCGGCTGAGGCTGACAAGCTTGAGGTCGCAAGATCCTCCGAGGAAGAGACCTGGGACCAGATCTGCAAGGATTTCGACACGGCCACCGAACTGCTTCCGGAGACTTCATCGTTGCAGGGACTGCCGAACAAGTATGCGGCGCTCTCGTTCAAGGCCGAGGCTATGCTCTACGCCGG
>CAVCRL010000066.1:11396-12643 GCA_963604455.1 Lachnospiraceae bacterium
CGGAGAATATCCTCGTCAAGGAATATTCCTACCCGTCCCTCACACACGGTCTGGACGCCTACAGCTCGCCTTTCATATTCAGGGATCCGCTTTGCTCCGGTTCGTGTCCTTCGCTTGATTTCGTGGAACTGTTCGACGGGTTCGACCGCTACGCCGACGGCACCATCCGTGTGACAGACGGCGCGTCCAACACCGACGGACATTACCTGATGTACAACACGACGATGGACTTCTTCAAGAACGCCGAGCCACGTCTGAGGGCTTATGTGATCCTGCCGGGAGACATATTCCGCAACGTCGAGATAGAGATCCGCGCCGGAATCTACACCGGTGAGACTCCGGTCTCCCCTCTTTGGTCGGACTATTCCTACAGCAGGGCCACCCAGAACTACTACCAGCTTCTGCCACAGTTCGGCAAGACGCTGTTTATGAGCGCGAACGCCCTTGCGACGCAGCCGGTTATGGAGGTTGACGGGGTGAAGATGACCCCGGCCGGAGCCAACGGTCCGTTCTACAACACGCAGGACAACGAGGCCAACCTTTCGGGATTCTATCTCAGGAAATATCTCAACCCGGATCCGGCCTACATCCGTGGAGAGGGCAAGTCCGCCCAGCCGTTCATTCTTATGCGCTACGCCGATGTGCTTCTGGCCGCCGCGGAATCCGCCGTCGAGCTGTCCATCGCCGGAGCACCTTGCCCTGTCGAGGGGGACAATATGCTTTCCGTGGCCTCACAGGCCATCAGGGACATCCGTGAAAGGGCCGGGGCCGACGCTCTGACCAGTGATCTGAGCGGTGACATCGAGAGCAGGAACATCGTCCGCAGGGAAAGAAGAAAGGAACTCGCCCTTGAGCACAAGACAAAATGGGATGTAAGACGCTGGAGAGTACAGCATTACGATGCCAGAGACGATTTCTGGGGAGAGCACAGGGAAAGCTACGCTTCCAGAACCGGAGCTGACGGAGAGTACAGGCTCAGAGGACTCTATCCGTTCTACAGCTCCAAGGAGCACAAGTATTTCTTCGATGCCAACTTCCAGATGGCCAGAGAGATGCGTCTCCTTTACAGCGCCACGGACTACTACTTCGAGATCCCGAGCGGAGAAGTCGCCAAGAGCTCGGTGATCGACCAGCAACCAAACAGATAGGAAAGTATGAAAAGATTTATATACTCAATGATGGCCGCAATGGCTCTCACATCCTGCTCACTGTTTGAGCTGGACAACTACGACGCTCCTTCCGAGACG
>CAVCRL010000067.1:0-12464 GCA_963604455.1 Lachnospiraceae bacterium
CGTCCTTCTTCTCCTGCTTCTCCTCGGCTGAGAGCTCAGCGTTCTTCTGGATCTCTGCGATCTGGCTTCCGACGTCAGGAAGCACGAAGAAATCCGGATTGGAGACGGCGTTGGCCAGCAGGTCGTGACCCTTGTCGGTCATATCCACGGAATGCTGCTGCTCGCTGATCACGAAATACAGCTCGTCGGTGACTATGTGCATCTCGCGCTCGTTGTCCTGCATATAGTAGTTCTCGGCCTTCTGCATCAGCTGCTTCATACCCTGCTCGCTTAGGAACTTGATGAGCGGCTGGTACTTAGGAAGGCCCTTGTAGGCACGGAGGAGGAGCATTCCGCCCTCGTCCTCCTTGCCGGCGGCGATAGCCTTCTTGGCCTCGTTCAGGACCTGGGTCACGAGAGCGCGCTGCTTCTGGTAGAGGCTCTCAACGTAAGGTCTGAACTCCATATACTGCTCATCGTCCTGAGCCTTGGCCACAGGACCGGAGATGATCAACGGAGTACGCGCGTCATCGATGAGCACGGAGTCCACCTCATCGACAATGGCATAGTGATGCTTCCTCTGGACGAGGTCTGTCATATTCACTGCCATATTGTCACGAAGGTAGTCGAAACCAAACTCGTTGTTCGTACCGAAAGTGATGTCACAGTTGTAGGCTCTCTTGCGAGCGTCGCTGTTAGGTTCGTGCTTGTCGATGCAGTCCACCGAAAGGCCGTGGAACATATAGAGAGGTCCCATCCACTCGGAGTCACGCTTGGAGAGGTAGTCGTTGACGGTCACCACGTGCACTCCCTTGCCCGCCAATGCGTTAAGGAACACCGGAAGGGTCGCCACAAGGGTCTTTCCCTCGCCGGTCGCCATCTCGGCGATCTTGCCCTGATGCAGCACGATACCACCGATCAGCTGGACATCGTAGTGGACCATATCCCAGGTCACCTCGTTGCCGCCGGCGATCCAGTGGTTCTGATAGACAGCCTTGTCGCCCTCGATGTGCACGAAATCGTGGTTTATGCTGAGAGCGCGGTCGAAGTCATTGGCGGTCACCTCGATGGTGGCGTTCTCCTTGAACCTGCGGGCGGTGGACTTCATAATGGCGAAAGCCTCCGGAAGAATCTCCTCCAGAACCTTCTCGATCTCCGCGTCCTCGTCCTTCACAAGTTTGTCGGACTCGGTCGCGAGGTTCTCTTTCTCGTGAACAGGAATATCCTCGTCCAGCTTGGCCTTGATCTCGGCGATCCTCTTCTCGAACGGAGCCTCGCACTCACGCAGCCTTGCCTTCAACTCTTCCGTCTTGGCTCTCAACTCGTCATTGGAGAGCTTGTCTATCGGACCGTAAGCCTCCAGAACCTTGTTGAGAATCGGTCTGATCTGCTTGAGATCCCTGTCGGCCTTCGAGCCGAACACTTTTTTAAGAATACTAGCTATAGCCATAAAAAATCAAATGTCTCTGATTATCCTACAAATTTAATGATAATCAAAGACATTTACAATTTTTAAGCCCCAGAATCCTATTCTGCCCAATTGTCAGTCCTGAACGACGGCACCGGAACACCGAACGTGCTTGTCAGATCAGCGTCTGAACTATTATGGAAAGCGTACCGAACAGCAACAGGATCAGCTATTTGCGAACAATCAAGGACGACATCGAAGCGGTTGGCCACAGCTTTCACCGGATGGAAGACCTTGTCCGGCCCGGCGACCTCGAATCCTTTGACCTCTGCGCCGAAAGCCGACAGGCGGCCCACTCCGGCGCGTGTGTTGGCAAAGCGGATACCGATCTCGCCGTTCGCCTCCTTGCCACGGACGAGTTCGATCCCGAAGCCGGACCTGCGGGTCTTCTCCGCCTCCACAGTCGAATTGGACGGGAATATGATCCTTTCCGGATAAGGGAAACCGCTGCCAAGCCCGCTTTTCACTTTATATGTCCTTTCTATGGCCAGAAGAGCCAACTGGTCAGCCACCTCCTTCTTTTTCGCCGGATGAATGCACCCCTCATCACCTATTGTTTCTGTTATGGCGGCACCCGAATTCGGAATAATGTCCAGAGAGCTCAGCTGGTTCTCCACGAACAAGGCCCTGGACGGACTCACACGGTCATTGCCGTACGCGAACGGAGCGATGGAGACAAAGTAGAATGGCATCCTGTCGTCAGTGTCACCCCACATATTCCTCCAACACTCGACCATTCCGGCCTGAAGCCTGTTGTAGAATGTGTTGTCCGCCAGGTTGGAACACCCTTGGTACCAAAGGAATCCTTTGAGAGTGTAGCCTTTGACAGGATACATTCTGGAATTGTACATTGTAGCCAGCTGGCGCGGAGCCTTTCCTTCTTCCTCCCTGCGGTCAAGTATAGCCTTGTACTGAGCCTCGGAAAGATAGGCTTTGACTGACTTGTCCAGCCATTCCCGGCTCATCCACGGCTCAAGACGGCAACCACCCCAAGGACTGCATATAATTCCTACAGGGACTCCCAGAACCTTTGTCAGACGTTTCGCGAAGAAATATGCCACCGCTGAGATGCCTGAAGTCGTCTTGCCGTCAGTCCGGGACCAAGCGGCGTCAACCTCTTCCTGCGGCTCATACGCCTTGGCGGCCTTGATGTTGAACACCCTGATCCTGTCTGAATATTCAGGAGCCTCAAGGATGGCGTCGAAACTGCCCTCGACTGGCTGGCCGCTGAAGCCGCTGACGAACATCTCCATATTCGACTGCCCTGTGCACAGCCAGACCTCGCCGCTCATTATGTCCTCAAGCACGACCTTCTCCTTCCCTGCCGCCACGGACAATGAATATGGCCCGCCGGCCTCAGGGGTTTCCAGAAGGCATTCCCAACGTCCGTCCGATCCAGTGACGGCGGATGAGACAGATTTCTTGTTCCAGGATCCACTGACCGCCACTTTTGAGCCTGGAGCGGCCCAGCCCCAGACCAGAACGGTGGTGTCACGCTGGAGCACGAGATGATCGGTGAACACGGACGCGAGCCTCAACGAGCCTTCCGCCGCGCCGGCCGTGAACGACATCACTCCGAACAAAACAGACAGCAATATCGCCGCCAAAAGATTTCTCTTCATATTCATAAATTCTTAAACATCAGTCAACAAGATAGTTGAGCAGCAATTTCCGAATATTGTCGGAGATGCGCTTGTGAGCGTCCGTGGCGTTCTCCAGCATTTCCGCCAGGTTCTTGTACTTGACCAGTTCCCTGGTGTCCTCCTCATTGCCGAATATGTAGCCCATATACTCCTCATAGGCATCGTCCGCGGCGTGCTCCAACTCGGTGACACGCTCGCAAGCCATAGAGATGGCCGAGATGTTCTCACGCAGGTTCACCAAAAGCGGGATGATGTCGTGAATGACCTCCGACTGGGACTTGGCCATACGGGCGAGTTCCTTCAGCTGCTCGTCCAGCTTCTTGGGGCGGTAGATCAGCACCGCCTTGGATGTGTCCTTGATGACATCAAGGCAATCGTCCATCGCCATCGCCACAGCCTGCAGGTCCAGCTTGTTCACCTGGACGAAAAGGCGGCCGGACAGCATCTCGTGGAACTCCGTGAGGAGAGCGTCACCCTGAGCCTCACAGGACTTTATCTCTTTCTCCATCCCGGCCCTGCGCTCGACATCATCAGTTCCGAACATCTCAACCAAAAGCGACGATGTCTTGCACAGGAAATCTGTCTGCTGCGCGAGGATCGGTACAAAATCGTGGCGTGTGCCACGGAACAACATCCTCATTCTCTTCAAAAGACCCATAAATATTTTCTTATACTCGATAAACTTTTTTTGTGTCGGCTCAAATTTACAATCTATTTTGAGATTTCACCACAATTAGATAAAAAACAGAAATATTTTCATCGTTTTTCTTTATGTTTCCGCATTATCATCACTCGTAGAACTAACTTTGCCTCAGGGTTTTGTCCGGCAGCCGATTGCCCGGCAGAAGTCTTTCACGCTTCAATCCCGCCTGAAGCCAGCCGGTCCGACGGATCTCAAAACAACACTGAGCGGCGTTCTGCCGCGGTATCCACTCAAAATTCGAACTTGCTTTTACTCTATCGCCGGACCTGAAGGGCTGGCCGGCGGGAAAACGCGTGAAAAGTGAAATGGCACGGACTCTTTGAATTCCTGCATAAAGTTCGTAAATTGGTGGCGCAAAAAGACCAAGCGATGCGACTTGCATACTGCATACACGCCCTGAACCTTTCCGGTGGCATCGAGAGAGTACTCACAACAAAGGCCAACTACCTGGCCGATGTTATGGGCTATGAGATACACATCATCACGGCCCGGCAAAAAGGCCGGAAAGAGTTCTTTCCATTAAGCGGGAAGATAATCCGCCACGATCTTGACGCCAATGACAGGATGTTTCTCCTCAAGTACAGGAAACGCCTTGACTCGCTTTTGGCCAAGATCCGTCCTGACATCACAGTGACCGTCTGCGACAATAGTCTCTATGCCCTCACAAGATGCACTGACGGTAGCGTGAAAATAGGCGAATTTCATTTTTCCCACGAGAAATTCCTTATGAAGTACGGCACCAACACATTTGGCAAGCTATACGCCTCCTTCAGGACAAGAAGACTGGAAAAGGCTGTCAGGAAACTGGACAGATTTGTCGTGCTGACCAAGGCAGACAAAAATGACTGGCGGAAAGTGACTCCTGAAGTCGAACAGATCTACAACCCGCTCCCATTTGTGTCTGACGAAGTCTCCCCCCTATACGAAAAACGCTGCATAGCCGCCGGACGGTTGGAAAGCCAGAAGAACTTCAAGGATCTGATCACGGCCTGGAAAACCGTCGATGCCCGGCATCCGGACTGGAGATTAAGCATTTACGGCGATGGCAGCCAAAAAGAATCCCTTCAGGATCAGATAGACTCGATGGGGTTGAAAGGAAAGGTGACTCTGGAAGGGCGGACAAACGATGTCAGGAAGGAGCTGCTCGGAAGTTCCTGCCTGGTGATGTCATCGAGGTTCGAAGGTTTCCCGATGATCCTTCTCGAAGCCCTTGCGACCGGATTGCCTATCGTAAGCTACGACTGCCCTAAAGGGCCTTCGGAAATAGTCACCATCGGCGCGAACGGCTACCTTGCGAAAGTTGGCGACACCGGCACGCTTGCACAGGGAATATGCAGTGTCATAGCCAACGAGGAGCTACGGAAGCGGTTCGGGGCGGAATCAAAAAGGCGCTCCGAAAACTTCACATTGGAAAAAACGATGGAGAAATGGGACGCTTTGTTCAAAAGCGCCCTGAAACGGTAAACCTCACTTCTCGTAAACTGACTTCTTTGGAAGAGCCGCGTCGAAGGAATCCAACAGGATGCGGCGTTCCGAAACATAAGCCTCATCCTTAAGATGCACGTCATTGATGCAGACAAGCTTACGTGACGGGTTCCGGAGATATTCCCCGATTGATGACGCGGAAGACGTGGCTATGGAAAAGAACTTGCCGGAGAGACGTTCACGGATGGCCTTTCCCTGATGGTACATATAGTCCAGAAACAGGTACTGGTTCAGGTTATCCATAGTCCGGACCTGTGATACGGTGGAGAAAATCTCAGTTCTTATCTTGGTGTAAACCTCCTCGCAGGCTCTCCGGAACATAGGGGAGCAGATATGCTGGGGACGTATGAAAAACGGTGTGTGTCCAAGCCCGAGCGCCTTTCTCGCCAAACGGTCTGAGTTCCTGCACTGACGCTTGTACATCCCGGTCGCGAAAAGGTGGGTCGAGAACCCTATCACAATCTTCCCGTCACGGAAAAAATCTTCCTCACGGCAAGGTGACACCGGGAACATATCGTCATTGAAATAGATGAACCGTTCGTCCAGCCCCGGAATCCGGTGAAGGAACATCTCGATGGTCGTGCTGTTGAATGTCGGCAGGAACTCCTCCGGAATAATGTCCCTGTGGGTCACCACTTTCAGGCGATCCGATGCCCATTCAGGAACCTGGGTCTTCCCGGAGACCACCAGATGGACATTCCTGACAAACGGCATATACGTCTCCACTCCGCGGAGCAGATACCTCAATGTTCCCCAATCCCGGAACCTTTTGTCCAATGCGGGAATATTCAATGCCCGTGAATATTCTTCCCTCCATACAGGGTCAAGGCCGTTGACGTAGGTTATAACGACATCCATAGAAAACTAATCATCAAGTAGATAGACAGTAAGATCGTGAGTTTTACGCTCATTCTCGGGAGGCAAGGTCATATAGTCCCCGAACTCCTGTGACAGCCATTCGTCCCAACGTCTGAACGCCTTGAACGCCACGCCCTCGAATTCCAGGTCAACATATTCCTCGAACATATTCCTGTCAAATATTTCCCTCGTGCCATTGTATGTCACAGAGACGGTTCCGGCAAGGTTTGAGGTCTCGTAAGGGTACTTAAGCATCTCGGTGTTGATCTTCCTCCACCAATACTCAACACCCCTCGCGTGCGCCTCAAGCTTTGAGAACAGCGGCTGATGGAAATTGAAAAGGTCGAATCTGGTGCCGCAGATGTTCAGCCTATGGGACCAATGCGTCAGCAAGCGCTCCCTTTTTCTTTGAAGGTCAGCGTCCTCCGGCTTTCCGTCAACCGGGAATATGTCTAGGTTCAGACCGAAATCATAGTCAAAGCCACGTCCTTGCAGGCTTTTGGTACGGGTGTCCTCAACCTTGGCGAAAAAATGGACGAACCTGTCCCCCTTCACCCCTTCCTTGTGGCAAAGGCAGCGGTAACGGGAGTCCGGATCCTTGCCGAAAGTCGCGACAAATCGTTCATAATCAGGACGTGGCATCAACAGGTCAATGTCATCGTCCCAAGGAATGAAGCCTTTGTGGCGCACCGCTCCGAGAAGTGTTCCGTAAGCCATAGAATACCTGATTCCTTCCTTCGCGCAGAAAGTGTCGACAGCCTTCAGGATGTCCAGGAGGTAGAGTTGAATCTCTCTATGTGATAATTTTTGCATTATAAGTCCAAAATATTGCCGGATATTCACAAATATAACTGATTTTTGCTAAATTTGCGTAATCTGTAGCGAACCGAGTATGCATTCTTATGTTTTTCCAGGAGATCTGGACAAGGAAATAGCGGCGGTCGGGTCACAGCCGATCCCATATATGAGAACCGAGGAGTTCTCAAAAATCAATCTCGAATCCGAGAGAATCCTGTTGGACCTCATTCATTGCCAGGGAGGAAGGACAATCATCTACACGGGTTCCGGCACCGGCGCGATGAGCGCTGTTGTGGAGAACTATGTCAGCACGAAGGGCAAGGCGTTGGCTATCAACGGCGGCTCGTTCGGCAGGCGTTGGGTCTCACTCTGTGAATATTACGGAGTTCCGGTGGTTGACTTCAAGGTTCCCTTCGCCAAGGACATCGATTATGACGAGCTGGAGCGGACAGTGGAGGCCGAGCGTCCCGAAGTGTTCCTCTGCCAGCACCACGAAACCTCGACCGGACAGATATTCAACCTCGGGAAGATCTCGGAGATATGCCACAGGCACAATGTCTCATTGGTTGTCGATGTCATCAGCACATTCCTCGCCGAAGAGCTGGATATGGACGCGCTCGGAATCGACATCTGCGTCACCAGCACCCAGAAGGGTCTGAATATTCCTCCGGGACTGTCGATCCTGTTCATCAGCAAAAGACTGGAAGGCTATGAATATGCCCACAGAGGCTACTACTGGGACTTCGAGGACAACCTGGGCAACCTCAAAAGGGGGCAGACCCCGTTCAGCCCGGCGACACTCATCTATCTCCAGCTCAACGCGAGGCTCAGACAGCTTCAGGCTCAGGGAGGAGAGATGTACAACATCTCGCAGGTACGCCACAGGGCTGAGGTGTTCAGGGAAGAATGCCGCAGGTACGGCTGGACAATGCCGGCCGAGAACCCGTCCTACGCCATCACGGCCATCCAGACAAAGGACACGTCCGAGCGCAGGATATTCAGAGGACTGATAGAGCGTTACGAGACATTCATTATGCCAGGCTCGCTTCCGGGATTCTACAGAATCTCACATATGGGGCTTCAGACTGACGAGGAGCTCCGGATCCTGGCAGAGCGGATCCACTTAATCGAGACAGAGATTGATGAGTAAGGATATTCCTAAAACAGGCGGCGACCGCCCGCACGGAAGGATTGTCATCACCTACGGTACCTTTGATGTACTGCATCAAGGGCACATCAATCTGCTGCGCAGGGCAAAGGAGCTTGGCGATTGGCTGATTGTGGGGGTGACCACTGACAACTTCGATCTTGAGCGCGGAAAGATGAACACAAGGGACAGCGTGATGAAACGTGTCCAGGCGGTCAAGGAGACGGGCTACGTCGATGAGGTGATCATCGAGGAGTACAAAGGGCAGAAGATCGACGACATCCAGAAATACAACGTGGATGTCTTCGCCATAGGATCGGACTGGGAAGGTTACTTCGACTATCTCAAAGAGTACTGCGAGGTGGTCTATCTGCCACGCACACAAGGCATCTCAAGCACGATGCTAAGGGAGGAGCAGATCTCGGTGAGGATCGGAATAATCGGGACCGGCAGCATAGCCGGAAGATTCGTGCCGGAGGCGAAGTTCGTCAGCGGCAACACGGTCAGCGCGGCCTACAATCCCGATCAGGAGGAATGCCGGAAGTTCTGCTCGGCGAACGGGATACCGATGGCGGCCCGGACACTTGACGAGCTGCTGGCCAACTGCGACGCCGTCTATGTGGCCTCTCCACACTACACACATTATGAATATGCCAAAGCGGCCCTTCTGGCAGGGAAGCACGTGCTGGCCGAGACTCCTTTTGTACTGCATCTTTCCGAGGCAGAGGAATTGTTCTCGATAGCCGGGGCCAAGGGGAAGACCCTGATGGTGGCGCATAAGACAGCATACTGCCCGGCGTTCAGACACCTTGTCACTATGCTGAAATCCGGTGTGATCGGAAAAATCGTGGACATCAACGCTTCCGTGACCACCCTGACAGACGAAAACTCCTCGAAACTCGACCACGCAAGGTTCGGCGGCAGTATGAACGAGAACGCCTGCTTCCCTCTCCTGCCTATAATAAAGCTGTTGGGGCGCGACATCCGGAACATCAACTTCTACTCGATAATGAAGAATGATGTCGATATGTACACCAAGGCTGTGTTCCGTTACGACAACGCCACAGCTTCATTTCAGGTCGGACTCGGAGCCAAGACGGAGGGGAATATGGTCATCTCCGGGACACAGGGCTACATCTATGTCCCGGCCCCGTGGTGGAAGACGGACTATTTCGAGCTTCGGTTCGAGGATCAGAATATGAACAGAAAATGTTTCTATCCGTTTATGGGAGAAGGGCTTAGATACGAGATCAGAGAGTTCGTCTCACATATCCTCAACCCGGAGCAGAACCTTTACCTTCTGACAAAGGAGGAGATCCTCGCGATGGCGCGTGTCCAGGAGGACTATCTCAACGGGAAGAACGTTTACAAACTAAGTTAGTGACAGCGATGAGACACCTCACACTCCAGGAGCTCCAACAGTTCAGTCTTGACATACTCAAGGATGTGGCCGGATTCTGTGAAAAGAACAATATAAGATATTCATTAGGCTACGGCACGATGCTCGGCGCGGTCCGCCACAAAGGGTTCATTCCGTGGGACGACGATGTGGACATAATGATGCCGCGCGAGGATTATGAAAGATTCAGAACCAGCTACACATCAGACAGATACTCATTCATAGACCACCGCAACACTCCTGACTGCTACATTGCGTTCGGGAGGGTGTGTGACACGAAAAGGACCCTTGCGACAAGCAGCATTCCTTGGATAAGGCAGGATGTCGGTGTCTGGATCGACATATTCCCGATGGACAGGGTTCCTGATGATTTCGAGACTTTCGAAAGGATCTATGACGCTCTCTATCTCTTGCTTAAGTTCAATGTCGGAATCCGCAAGGCGCACACCATTTCCTCATCAAGGTTCTCTCTCAGAAAGAGATTCAAGATATGGCTTCTTAAAAAGATGCACCCTCGCCTGAGCAAACGGGACCCGGCGGAGATCGTCAGGGATATGAGCGCCATAATTTCATTGGTCTCACCGGCCGACAGCCACCATTGGTCGCAACTCACCTGCCCTGGCGACGGAATTTCAGAATTCCATTCCGAAGATGACATCAATGAATATGTCAAGCTGAGCTTCGAGGACACCGAGTTCTTTGTCTGGAAAGGGTACGACAAAATCCTTAGGGACACCTACGGAGACTATATGAAATTGCCGCCTGAAAGCAAACAGAAACCGCTCCAGAATTACATAACCTTCTATTGGAAAGAATATACCTGATTCCTTATTCTTGTCAGAAAAATCAAATTTCAAATTTTGGTAACGTGCAAAATTTGGAATTTGCTTTTTTTCTGACCTTTGATTCACGAAAAAGCTACCCACGCAGGTACTCCGCCGTCCAGGACTGTCCTTCTTTGATCATATCCTCCGGCGTGCCGGCGAAAACGACCTCTCCGCCATTGTCACCAGCCTCAGGACCAAGGTCTATCACCCAGTCGGCGGCCTTGATCACATCCAGATTGTGCTCCACCACGATCACCGTGTGGCCGTTGCGGATCAGGACATCGAAAGCCTTCAAGAGCTTCTCCACGTCATAGAAATGCAGACCTGTCGTCGGCTCGTCGAACAGGAACAGAATCCTTTCCTTGCGGGATGACGAGGAGTCATCGTTCATCGAAAGGAACCAAGCCAATTTGATTCTCTGGCTCTCGCCTCCGGACAGAGTTGACGAGCTCTGGCCGAGTTTGATGTACGAAAGTCCCACGTCCACAAGAGGTTGCAGCCTGCGGGCTATCTGCTTGGAGAGATCCTCCGGCTGGGAGCCGAAGAAGTCTATCGCCTCCTGCACGCTCATATTCAGGATATCGTCAATGTTCTTGCCCCTGTAGCGTACCTCAAGGATGTCCGGTTTGAACCGCTTTCCGCCGCACGCCTCGCAGACCATCGTCACGTCAGCCATAAACTGCATCGGGATACGGACGAACCCGTCCCCCTGACACTCCGGGCAACGGCCGCCGTCCTGGTTGAACGAGAAGAAGGACGGAGTGTAGCCGTTGATCTTGGCATATTGCTGATCAGCAAGGAGTTTGCGGATGTCATCATAGACTTTCAGATAAGTGACGGCGTTCGAGCGGGAGCTCTTCCCTATCGGGTTCTGGTCCACATATTCAACCCTCGTGATCCTGTCAATGTTGCCGGAGAGCTTTCTGAATATTCCCGGAAGGTCGCCGGTCTGGTTCAATCTGCGGAACAGCGCCGGATAGAGGATGTCCCCGACAAGTGAGGACTTGCCGCTTCCGCTCACTCCGGAAACCACGGTGAGCACACCCAACGGAAACTTCACATCAATATTCTTAAGATTGTGTTCCTGAGCTCCTTCTACCGTTATTGAATATGTCCACGGATGCTTTTCCCTGACGTAGCGGGACCTCTTTCCAGTAATATATTGCAGGGTCAGCGAGCCATCAATGACCTTCTCCGGAAGCTTCCCGCCGATCTTGCCCTGAAAGACAATCCGGCCTCCGTTCACCCCTGCGTACGGTCCCATATCGATCAGAACGTCGGCCGCGCGGATGATCTCCTCATCGTGCTCCACCACGACAAGCGTGTTGCCGATGTCCCGGAGTTTGCGAAGCACGCTGATCAGCCTGTCCGTGTCCCTCGGATGAAGCCCTATGCTCGGTTCGTCCAGAATGTACATCGAGCCGACCAATGAGTTGCCCAGAGCTGTCACGAGGTTGATTCTCTGGCTCTCACCTCCGGACAGAGTGTTGCAGGCACGGTTCAAGGTCAGATATGCCAGACCGACATCCTTTATGTACCTTAGACGCGAGACGATCTCCTCGACAGCCTTGCGGACAATGGCGGTCTCGTAGTCTGTCAACTTGATCCCGGTGAAGAAATCAAGAAGCGCGTCAACGTTCATCTCAAGGAGTTCCGCGATAGTCTTACCGCCGACCTTGACGTACAACGCCTCCGGACGAAGCCTTGTGCCGTGACAGGCGTGGCAAGTCGTGCGTCCGGAAAAACGGCTCAGCATATACTTGTACTGGATCTTGTAGCGGTTGGCCTCCACCCACTTGAAGAACTCGTTTATCCCGACTATCGAATTATCGTCACCGTCAACGCTTTGGCTGTCCCAGATGAGATCCTTGACCTTCTGGTTCAGGTTGCAGTACGGCTCGAATATCGGAATCCCGTAGCGTGGAGCCACTTTCACAAGCCTGTCCTTGAACCATCCCATCTTCTCCCCTTTCCAGCAGGCAATGGCCCCATCGTAGATGCTCTTCGTCTTGTCCGGCACCACCAGATCCTCGCTCACGCCGATGATCTTTCCGAGGCCGCCGCAGACAGGGCACGCCCCGAGAGGGCTGTTGAACGAGAAGAGATATTCATCAGGCTGGCGGAACGTCATTCCGTCCAGTTCGAAGCGGTTGGAAT
>CAVCRL010000068.1:0-12429 GCA_963604455.1 Lachnospiraceae bacterium
TCCTCTTCGCCATCATCTGGAAAGCCCCTGCCGACGGCTACGCCAAAGCCGACAAACTCCTGGAGCAGGTCAAGGCCGACTACGAGGCCCAGCGCAAGTAGCGAATTCCTTTCAATGAATATGAAAAAGCTGGCCATTTTGGTCAGTTTTTTCTTTTATATCCCACCTGTCACCCTTATGACTGAATATATTCAAAAAGGGTTGCCTTGACAACGAAACCGATAAAAACCAGAAATTTCTGTTTCTTTTCATAAAGAAAAATGCCATAAGAAAATATTGCCCCAAGTTTTTCTGTTTTTGAATTTGGCAATGATAGAATTTATCTATTATTGCGGATTAAACCACAAAAGAGTTGAACTATGGAACAATCAAAAAATGAATTGACATCACCTGCGGAACAGAAAAACGAAATAATACTGTATCAGTCGGATGATCTGGTCAGGCTTGAAGTGCGGGTAGAAGGAGAGACGGTGTGGCTTAACAGGCAGCAGATGTCTTTGTTATTTGGCCGTGATGTAAAAACAATAGGTAAGCACATCAGTAATGCCTTGAAAGAAGAGTTGGCCAATTTTTCAGTTGTCGCAAATTTTGCGACAACTGCTATTGACGGCAAAACATATCAGGTAAGATATTACAATTTAGATATGATTCTTTCTGTTGGATACCGTGTCAAGTCTTCACGTGGTATAGAATTCCGCAGGTGGGCCAATAATGTTCTGAAAGACTATTTGCTGAAAGGATATTCCATCAACCAAGGTCTGAGCGACATCGAGACACGCTTTGACAACAAATTGATGCGGCACGAGCAGCGTTTGGATCAGATAGATCAAAAAATTGACTTCTTCGTCCGGACATCCCTGCCACCAATCGAAGGGATTTTCTTTGACGGGCAGATATTCGATGCCTACGCTTTCGTGTCTGATTTGATCAGGTCCGCACACGAAAGCATCATCTTGATAGATAACTATGTGGATGAATCCGTGCTGACCCTTTTAGACAAAAGGCAGACAAGCATAAAGGCGACAATCCATACGGGGCATATCTCCAACCAGCTGCAATTGGACATTCAGCGTCACAACGCCCAATACCCACCGATAGATGTCCACATTTGCAGCAAGGTGCACGACCGCTTTCTGATCATAGATGACGCCGTGTACCACATAGGAGCCTCGTTGAAGGATTTAGGCAAAAAACTCTTCGCATTCTCCAAAATGGCCATACCCGCAGAAACATTACTGCAAAGGATCATATCCGAGACGTGAAGCAGGCCCCATTGGCTTGCTCCGCCGCATCGGCCCCGACAAAGGCGGGCACTGGGCGGTCAACGGATAAAGTGCCCGACGTTTTCCATTTCATAGCCTTGTTCTATGGACTAACTTACCCAAAGGTAATAACAACACCAGCACCCATCAAAACAAATAATACCCTATATCTAGCGGAATGTCTATAAAATTCATAAGATTCCGCTGATTATAGGCATATTTTTGTTATATTTGCAGCGGAAACTCTATTTTTGACTATTATGATTATCGGACGTAAGAAAGAATGCGGAACCCTTTGGGGACTACTGGAAAAGAAGGATTCTCAGTTTTGCGCTGTCTATGGCAGACGGCGTGTCGGCAAAACCTATCTGATCCGCGAGGCATTCAACTATCAGTTCACGTTCCAGCATACGGGGGTCGCAAAGGGCGATCTGAGGAATCAGCTTGTAGCTTTCAGGGATTCCCTCAGGAATGCCGGATTAAGCCAGTGTCCCGTCCCAAAGACCTGGTTCGAGGCATTTGATAAACTCAAACAGCTGATAGATTCCGCACCTGCTGGCAAAAAGGTGATATTCATAGATGAGCTTCCGTGGATGGACACTCCCAAGTCTAAAATGGTCAGTGCCTTAGAGCATTTTTGGAACGGATGGGCCACGGCAAGGCCGCAGAAAGATATCGTGTTGATTGTGTGCGGAAGCGCCACTTCTTGGATAACGAAAAAGCTTTTGAAGAACAAGGATGGGCTTCGGGGTAGAATTACCGAGAAGATAAAGGTCGCACCTTTCACATTGTCGGAATGTGAACAATATGCTTCAGCGGCCGGACTTTCAATGGTTCGCAAGGATGTGTTGGAGATGTATATGATCCTTGGTGGAATACCTTATTATTGGAGTTTCTTAAGGCGAGGTTTGAGTGTAGCTCAGAATGTAGATGAGCTGTTCTTTTCCGAAAACGCCAAGTTGAGGGATGAATTTGGAGCGCTGTACCAGGTTCTGTTCAACAGACCGGAGAAATTCATCAAAGTAATTGAGGCCTTGAACGGAAAGAAAGCAGGTCTGAGCCGTCAGGAAATCCTGGCCAAGACGGGAATTGAGGACGGTGGCACATTCAAGGCTATTCTGGAAGATCTTGAGGAATGTGGTTTTATCAGACACTATACATCCTTCGGGAAGAAAGAGAAAGATGCAATCTATCAATTGATAGACAATTATACGCTGTTCTACTACCATTGCATTCTCAAGGATAGGTTCTCCGATGAGAACTACTGGTCGCAAACTTACCTGACAAGCGAGCACAACACTTGGGCGGGACTAGCGTTCGAAAGGGTTTGCCTCCAGCATATTCCACAAATCAAAAAGGAACTGGGAATATCCGGAATCCTGTCTAACGTGGCTTCTTGGCGAGCATCGCAGACGGAAACGCACGCCGGAGCGCAGATTGACCTTCTGATTGACAGAGGCGACAATGTCGTAACTGTCTGCGAAATGAAATATTCAAAAGACATTTTTGTGATTGACGCCTCCTACGCCAAGGCACTTGAGTCAAAACTGTCTGTGTTCAGAACCGTGTCGGGGACACGCAAGGCACTACACCTCGCACTCATAACCACATTTGGTGTCTCCCCCAACAAGTATCGCAACCTTGTCCAGAACGACCTCACTATGGATTGCCTCTTCGGATGACTCTCCACGAAGATTTAATCTTTCATAAAAGGCCTTGCACAATTATTAATATTTGGTAACTTTGCGGAAAAGGCAATGAATATGAAGACTACATCAGTCGCTCTCGGGGAATATTTCGAGGATTTTATCAAGGCTCAGATCGCCCAAGGAAGGTACAACAACGCAAGCGAAGTCATTCGGGCAGGACTTCGTCTGTTGGAAGAAGATGAAAGTCAGCTTATGGCTCTGAAATCTGCGATCAATGAAGGACTTGACAGTGGCATAAATGAAGGATTTGACCCTAAGGCTCATCTGAAATCGCTTAAGGCAGAACTCTAAAATGGAAAGGAAACTTGTATATTCCAACAAAGCCGTAGAAGACTTGACCTCAATATGGCGGTACACGGTAAAGACCTGGCCGGAAAAGCAGGCTGATGAATATTACAATATGTTGATATCCGCCTGCAACCTCCTGTCATCCAAGTCAGTTGTAACGTCCAAAAAGTATGAAGAAATTATGCCTGACTTGTACGGACTCCATTGCGGACATCACATAATCTTCTATGCGCTCCGCCCGCAAGGTGACATCCTGATTGTCCGCATTCTGCACGAGAGAATGGATCTCAAGCGGCATTTCTGAAAAACAGAATAACTCTTGGCTATGGTGAGCTGCACATTGCCTCCCATTCCAGCCTACGGCCTCCTTCACCCCCTGACAGGGATAACGGCTGAAAGTCAACTAAAATCAGGTATAAAAAACAAAACCGAGTCAACCTAAATCAGAAAAATACAGTTTGTCCGGCGATACAAGCGTTTCCCCGGACGAACCACGGCTCAATCACCAAACCAAATCGCTAGTCGCAGAACTGCCAAAAGCAACTTGAA
Source organism: Lachnospiraceae bacterium (assembly GCA_963604455.1). Classification (GTDB taxonomy): domain Bacteria; phylum Bacteroidota; class Bacteroidia; order Bacteroidales; family UBA932; genus Cryptobacteroides. The sequence goes on from CAVCRL010000068.1 coordinate 3,809, forward strand.
TATGCAAATGCGATGGAATCTCCCTATCTAATCCTCTTGAAATAAGCGGTAGACTTGTCGTAATAGCCGTTTCTGTCGCCAGCGAAAGTGCCGTCTATGTCCTCATCTGCAAGTTTGTCGCACGGTATGACCTTTCCATTGGCCTTATAGCAGAAACCAATACTGATTCCATCATCTTCATATTGATAGATTTTCACTCCTTTATAAGTGCCCACAACTTCACCTACAGAACTGCCGCCGAAAAGTGCGGCATTTCTGGTATAGTCAAGAGTTAGAACAAGTTCCGAAGCTGTCAGTTTCTCGACGGTCATCACTTCCTTGAACACCATAAACGTAAAGGTCAGAGTTTTATCCTTAGAAGAGTAGTAATATGGAATCGAGACCGGAAGTTCCGTATCTTCTCCCTCCATCTCTGCTATAGTCTCCATATAGCCGTCCTCTCCGAAAGTCATTGTTGTATAGTTCACACCAGACAGATCCTCTGAAGCAATTTTCTCTCCGTTAAAAACATAGTCAATCTTGAGGTTCTGCCAAGAGCCGATGAGGCCGTTGGCGTTCTCCGGATTCTCCTTACCACAAGAGGAAAGGGCGATGGCCACAAGAGCGGCCACTGTTACAGTAAATATTCGTTTTATCATATTCATTTTGAATTGTTAGAACGTCAGTCCGACTGAGACGTTGAGAATGTTGAGATTGGTGTTGTCATCGAACTTGGTGAGGGACGGCTGGTAGGATATTCCGAGGAAGTACTTACCGTAGAGTGCTTTCGCTCCGAACTGGGCACCGAGTTGAAAGCGGTTGCTGGCATCGCCATCCTCGTCTTTCTTGAACCAGTTGAAGGTGTATTCCTCATACTTGCTTTGGCCGAGGATATGTGCGGTCAGGTTGAGGCCTGCGAATGGAACCAATTGAATCTGCCCAAGATCAAGCTTGTACATCAGGTTGACTGGCACCACCGCTGAGACGAGGGTCGATTTGTTGTCCCCGAACGCCATCAGCAGATCCGCACCATATTCGTAGAGGAAAGGTAGCTCGCCCGGAAGCGCTCTTGCCTGCGACACGCCGACCGAGAGGCCGTTCAGATCCTGTGTGATGGACACTCCCATCGCACTCGCCTTGATAGCGACATTTGAATATGACACCTTGAAGTAGTTTTCCTGCGCGGACACTGTCCCGCAGATGGTCATCGCTGCGATGACCGCTAAGAGTTTAATGTGTTTCATAAATTAATGACAAGCAGAAATGATAATAGTTATAACAGAGAGAATTATTAATATAACGGAGAATACATTACTAATATCAATTCTCTTCGAGAACAAGTATAATTTAATTCTATTCTTGGCAATTAGTGTCCAATTACAATTCTCAGTCAGAAGAATGGCATCTAGCCCATCTATTATCAAATATTCTCCATCACAATTACCTACCTCCTTGAACAACGCATGGGCAAAGCCTTTTTTGATAGAACCTGTTCCTGTTGGGCATTCTGGAATATCCTTTTAGTAGTTTGAATAATGGAAAGTCCATTTAAACCATAAACATATAATTTGTTAATATCAGCATTATACGCTAATCCCAAATCATATTTGGCACAGATACTCGACAACAATTCATATTGTGACAGAACATCCGTTTCATTATTATCATAGGCATCATAGATAGCTCGACAAATCCGGCTATACTCATCTTTTTTCTTACGCATACTCTAAAATGTTATTCGCCGATTACACTATACCTACAAAGTTTGAATTTATCATTCTTATCTTGCCCCGCAAAACATCCAGACACATAGAATGCGATAAAATCTTCGGAGGAATAACTGGATTCAGTTTCTTTCGAAGCATCTGCAGCATACTTATTAAGGAGTGATTTAACATCACCTACATTTTTACATTCACTTCCTATACGCCACTCATATGTAGACTGATCTGCATAGGTTGAATTGAATGGAATTTTCAGTTTAGAAGCAAATGCTTCTCTTAAACCATCATTCTTGATTGTGAAGACAATCAGAACATCACTTGTTTTGTAATTCTTCATAATGAATTGTGTTTTAATTTAGAAACCATATAGGAGTTGACTGACTTCTACTTATCACTCTGGCATTTAAGCAATTATACATTTGGACAGAAATCACTTATCTGTCAATACTTATGGGCGATTGTAGTCAACTGCCTTATAATTACCACAAGATTCAGTGGATACGGGAAAGTCTTTATTGCCAGCCCGTATCCACTTTGGTAGTACATTAGGCCTTTTTTATTCTTGCCTTAACAAAGTTCTCGATTTGTTCCCTTAGGCCATTATCATAGTCCGCTTTCTGTTTTATCACCTCTTCTTCCAACGCTACATCTTTAGAAATTTGAGTAGTTTCAACTGTCACAGACGTAATTCGTGTACAAGGAGAACAATGAGATAGAATTTGGGAAATTACCGCATTGATATTCTCCCATTTAGCTGGTTCGGAAAATGGCAAGGCCTTGCCATCAATTTGAATTTTACACATAATGATTAAAAATTTTGTTGATATTATTCAGTTGGGACAAGCAACAGAAGTGCTAGCCCAAATGAGATTATTATTTACCTATTTTTTCACGCATCGTACAGAAGACCAATGGGACTCTACTGTTGTTGAAAAATGCGAACGCGTTTGTTCACTAAAAACGAAAATATATGTCTCGCCAGAAGAAGCCTTCTTCTCAGATGTATAATACCTACCCCCACTATCTTTGTATGATGGAGACATTCCTGAAACAGAATGGCCAGAAGCCGGTAAAAAAACAGCAATAGTTTCCTTAAAATGGAAATATTCCTTACCTGAATACCAACGTCCTTTCATTCCAAGATTACTTATAAAGTCAGAAGAAAATTCTGTTAAAAGGACATACTCATTCTGACTAGGTAAACACCATCCTTCAGGGCAGGCATTTGGAGCATCATTTATGCTATAGTACATACCATACAGATCAGTTTCTGTAGATCCGCAATTCACTGGAGCCCAAATCACATCGCCTATGATTATGCCGGGACCGAAGTTTATGCCGTTCCTATCGATATAATCTACACCGACAGGGGTAAGTTGGATATAATCGGAGATAACCTCATTGCTGCCGTCTGAAATCTTTAGGCGAGCGCTGACCGGATAATTACGATGTACAAAGGCATCGTTATCCAGATTCGCTCCGGAGATGTTTACGGAGAGGATGCCGTCAGAGGCGGTGGCACCTTCAACCGGGAGGGTTACGAAATCACCTGCCGCGGCGCGGGTTCTGGTGTAAACGGCTTTGACGGAGAGGGCGGTGTTCCAGTTGGCGGCGAGGTCCTCGGCAAGGCTAGCGGGTTGGATCTCAAAGCGGAGCGTAAAGGAACCTGGGACTATGGTCGAGCCGGACACCGAGCACGGAACGTTCTCGGCACCATCGGCATAGGTCGGGATGTGAGAGATGGAGACCATACGGCCGATAATGTTGGAGAGCCTGTCCTTCAGGGAGTTGATCTCGTCCTGGAGGGCACTGATCTGGGACTTGATGCCGGCAAGGGAGTCCTCAAGGGTCTTCACACGAGCATCAAGGGCATCGATTCGGGTGTTGATCTCGGAGACCTTGCTTTCAATAGATGCGTTCAACTCATTGATCTTTGTGTCGATCTTGCCTGAGATTGTACCATCATATTCATTGATGGCGGAGGAGATGGCATTCTTGTAGGCCTTGGTGATGTCCTCGGTCGCCTTGGAGAGGTCGGCGCGGAGGGTCTCGATGGCGGAGGCGTTGTCGGAGGCGGTCTTCTTGACGGATTCCAGTTCTTTTGTCAGGTTGTCAATCAGTGTGCGGTTCTCGCTCTCGGAAGCGCCAGGTTTGAGGTTGTTGATGAGGCCTTCGAGATATTCCTTCTGGGCTTTAAGCTGAGCCTCAAAGTCGGACTTCTGCGCGTCGAGCTTGGTCTGGGTCTCAGCGATGGTCCAGTAGGAGTCGAACTTGGAGTTCACCCACGCCTTGAGGGATTCCTCCAGTTTGCCGATCTCCACCTTCATTTCGGCGCGGTAGGCTTCGGTCACCTCGGTCTTCGCTGCGGAGATCGCGCTGGTATATTCATTGGTGATGGAGATTATGGCGTCCTCGATCTGCTTCTTGACCGGAGCTATGGCGGTCTCGATGTCGGACTTCCACTGCGTCTTGAGTTTGGTCTCCATCTCGGAGAGGGAATTCGTCAGGTTGCTGATTGTCTCCTTTATAGAAGCGACATCCGAGACGACCTTTGAATATTCATCGAGGGTCACGAAGGTTGCTGACGCCCAGTCCTTTGTGGAGGAGATCTGCTCGGTGACGAATGTCCTCAGTTCTGTGACCTTTGACTCGATTTCCGTACTCTTGCTCTGAAGTGTGGTGATTGTTTCCTGGAGTTGGGTGAGTTTCTCGGTCATCTCGGTCCGCAGCGAGGTGAGTTGGGAGACGACATCAGCCTTGGCGTCCTCGATGGACTTCACGAGTTCCTCCTTCATAGCGCTGTCGCTCGCCTTGGCGTCCTCGATTGCCTTGTCAAGTGCGGTCTTCACCTCGTCGATCTTCTTGTCGGTGGCGGCGATGGACTCCTTCAGTTCCTCCGAAGGGGCCTGAATATTCTGAATATATTCCTTCAGCTCAATGTTGGTCTTCTGGAGGTTCTCAATCGTGGTGTTGATGGCTGTGATCTGCTCGGTTACGGTGGTGATCCTGTCGCCAAGGTCTTTGATAGACGTGTCGTAACCGGACATTCTCTCTTTCAGAGCAATCATCTCTTCCTCAAGGGTCTTGACCCTTTTCGTAAGGGTCTCCATCGCATCGTTAATCGCATTGACCTCATCAGTGATGCGGCCATTAATCTCAAGGACCCTCTCGGCAACCTCATCGGTCAGTTTGCCGTCAAGTTCATCTATCGCAACCTTGATGGCATCCTTGTAGGCGTTGGTAATCTCGGACTTTGTGTCGAGAATACTTTTCTCAAGGGCGGTGATGCGCTTTGTGTTCTCGGCTATGGCTGATGCGTTGTCAGTTATAGCGGATGCGTTCTCGGCAATCAGTTTAGCCTGTTCCGCTATGGCCTTGGCGTTCTCAGCGATCCTTTCCGTGTTCTTGGCAACGGCCTCCTCGGCACTGGCAGCATTAGACTTGAGTGCTGCTATCGCCTTGGCGTTCTCCTCGATGGCCTTCCTGTTGGCCTCGATCTGTGCCTTGTTGTTGTCAATCTGGACCTTGTTCTCCGCTATCTTGCCTTCGAGCACAGTCTGAAGGTTTGAAATCTTCTCTGAATATTCAGTCTTGACGGTCTCTATCTCCTTAACTATGGTCTCTTTCTCGACAGTGGAGGAGGATATCTTACTCTCCAGTTCAGTGACCTTTGTGGTCAGTTCGGTCTGGAGAATACTGATCTGGTTCTTCAGTTCCTCCACAATCTTGGAGTTGTCGGTGATCTGTGTGGTGTTCTTTACGATAGTCTGGGAGATCTCGGTGATCTTGTTCGTGTTCTCGATCACAGTCTGGGAATATTTTTTGACCTCCTCGTTGACAGTGGTCAGTTCATTGCTGAGGTTTGTGATGAGGGTAGCGTTGTTGGTGATCTTCGTCGTAAGGTCGGTGGAAAGCACGCTGATGAGTCCTTCGAGATAGGATTTCTGTGAGGACAGCCGACCTTCGAGATCCGCCTTCAACGCCTCCAGTTTCGCATCCGTCTGGGAGATTGTATAGTAACCGGTCAGCGCACTGTTCACCCACTCTTTGAGTGACTTCTCAAGTCCTTCTATCGAGGCTTTTATCTCAGCCTTGTAGGCAGCCTCGATCTCAGTTCTGACCTTTGTGATGGTCGTGTTGATGGACTCTGTTATGGATTTGACAACGTCAGCGGCGATCTGGTCACGGATAGGTTCAAGGGCCTTCTCTATCTCCTGACTTACCCTTTCTTTAAGATCTTTCTCCAGGGTTTCCACGGATGAATTGAGGCTCTCGATGCTCTTTTGGATGGAACTGATGTTCTGCACGACAGCGTTGTACTGGTCGATGGTGGCGAAAGTCGTCAATGCCCAGTCTCTGGTGCCGGAGTCCTTCTCATCGATGTATGATTTCAGATCGTTGATCTTGCCCTCCAGTTCGGTGTCCTTGGATTTCAGGGTAGCGATGGTTTGGTTGATCTTGTCAAGTCGTCCCTCTAGATCAGACTTGACGGACTCCAATTTTGACAAGATCTCGGTGTTTGATGAGCTTAGCTCATCTTTCAAGGTCTTGATTTTACCGTCAATCTCCTCGATGGTCGTTTTCAGGTCACCAGCTGATTTCTGCAACGCATCGATGTAGCCTCTCAGTTCCTTGTCCGTCTGCTCAAGTTTCGGGATTGACGAGTTGATCTGAGTGATCTGCTGGTTGATGCTCTTGATCTCGACGTTCTCGATCTGGTCCAGCCTTCCGTTGATGTTGCGGATGTCCCTCTTGAGACCTTTGTGGCAGCCCGTCACAAACAAGGCCAGAACAAGCAACGTTCCCAATGAAAATACTTTTTTCATTTCGTTCTGTTATTGGTTCCGTTCCTGTCCGACTCCCGCCAGGATGTTTTTTCATAAATAAAGAAAGTGTGGAGCCGATTTCGTCTATCTCAAAGAAGGTTCTGGCAAAACCTGACAGAAAATAGACTGAAACAATCCCCACACCTGTATCGTTGGGTGTAGAGTACACGCAAGCGGATACAGATGACGGTGCTGTCGTCTTCCCTTCTGTCTTTGAAAACTGCCAGATTTTCTTTGAAGGATAGTGCGAAAACACTTTCATCAATATGTATGTTTTGGGCATTCGCGCCAAAACGTTACAAAGGTAGGAATATTTTCGGATTTGACAGCACCTTTTGCGGAGATTGTCTCGGCAAAAATTTAAAGGCCTTTGATAAAGCAACTACTATTTCGGAGAACATTTGGCCCTCCGGGGCGACAAAATTTGGTTGAAGTGTTGCCGGTGCGACGCTACTGACTTGAACGATTCGACAGCTCAGCGACTGATCAAAAAAATATCATCCCGGACAGGTTGGGCGCTTCGACTGGCTCAGCGACCAACGGTGTCCGGGACGGTATGATATTCAATAGAAACTATTTGCTCAGCTCGGCGGCGTGGGCGAGGAGATATTCCTCGGCTTCGAGATTCCAGAGGCCGTTATGGGCTTTGCAGAGGCGGTCGAGTTCGGCATAGACGGGGTTGGTCTTGCCTTTCTCCTCGAACTCGGTGATAGCGGTGAGAGGCATCTCTACGTGGGTGTAGATCAGCTTCTTGCCACCTTTGATCGACGGGAGGTTCAGAGTGGTTTCAGGGACCACATTGAGGCCTCCGATGTGGGTCACGAGACCGGCGGGATCAAGGCCTTCACTCATCATCTTGAGGGCTTCCTTCATATCATCGGTGTTGCCACCGCTGGTGCCTACCACGTGTGTGGAGGCGTAGTGGACATTGTAGAAGTTGAACGGAGCCTTGAAATCGGAGCGGCCTGGGCCGGAGAAGAAATTCAGGCAGCCATCCTGTCCGAGGATGTCGTCTCCCTGCTCGACGACTGCGGGAACGGGAGCCATCACGATGACCTCATCGTAACCGGTTCCGCCGGAAATCTCACGCAACACATCGACAGGATTCTCGACGGAGCCGGTGTTCACATAACGGAGATCTATGCCGCGGGAAGCGGCGAACTCCTTGGTGTAGAGCATCGCGGCACGGTCAAGACGTGCCTGGTCGATGTCCGTCACCACGAAGAGGGACGGCTTCCTGTCCTCGCGACGCAGAACATAGTTGATCATCGCGAGTCCCATCGGGCCGACACCGGCCAGAAGAGCCATCTTGCCACCGTCCTTGATCTCCATCTGGTGAACGTACGAGCCCGGATGGGTGTGATAGCAGGCGTGCATCGCGCCGATCACGCAGGACAGAGGCTCGCTCAGGGACGCAGGATAGAATCCCGGTCCATTGTAAGGCAGAAGGCAACCCATCTCCATCACCTCGGAAGGGATGATGATGTAGGTCGCGTCACCTCCGATGAATCTATAGGAATATCCCGGAGCGGACAGAGGTCCAACCGGACCGTCCTCATAGTTGAGGGCGGGTTGGATGGAGAACTTGTCCCCAGGCTTGAACTGATCCTTCCACTTGGAACCGACCTCCACGATCTCGCCGGCGAACTCGTGGCCGATGATCGTAGGATTATCGGCTATGTCATTCGGGACTCTCTTGTGGTCAAATCCCTGATGTGAGGACTTGTAGGAAGACATACAGAGGCTGTCGCTGACAACCTTAGCGAGAATCTCATCATCCTTCATCTCGGGGAGTTCAAACTCCTCGAGACGAAGGTCTTCCTTACCATATAATCTAACGGCTTTAGTAAGCATATCCGTACCTTTTACACACCCTTCTTCGCGCGGATGACCTGCTCAGCGGTGGTCTGGTTGCTGACCGGAACATAGTCCTTAAGAGGGACAATCTTCTCGTTGATGGCATCCAGGAACCAGGACGGCTGAGGGAAGAACGCTTCCTCAAGTTCGTGGCAAGGGGTGATCCAGTTGCGTGAGCCGAGCACTACCGGAGCGGCGTCGAGGTCATCGAAAGCCATCTCGGTGATGTTGGCGG
>CAVCRL010000069.1:0-12179 GCA_963604455.1 Lachnospiraceae bacterium
AGAACTCCTTGACTCCGTACATGTTGCCATGGTCCGTGATGGCCAGGGCCGGCATCCCCATCTCCTCAGCCCTGTCAAACAGGGTCGAGATAGTCGAAAAACCGTCAAGAATCGAATATTGCGTGTGGACGTGAAGGTGTACAAAAGCCATAGCGACAAGTCAAATTTTCATATATCGGCAAACCGTTCAGGAACCAGACGATCGGCACCGCCCCCCAAGCGAATTGCGACAATACAAAGATACCGAAAAACCCTATCCCCGCAAAGCCGCCCCCTCCGAAAAGTTTTCAACACCCGGAAAAAGTCCCGAAGGAAGAGTTTAAAGAGAGCATCTTAATCTTAGTAGGCCCGGCCGTACATCTTCGGGGAGTGGTAGGCGGGAGTGTGGCCGGAGAGGCGGAAGAGTTCTGGGATGGTGACGAATTCGTAGCCACGGGATTTGAGCTGGGGGATGATGGTTTTCATAGCCTCGACAGTACGCTCGTTCGTGTCGTGGAACAGGAGAATGCGGCCGTCCTCGACACGGTCAAGAGTCAGTGTGACACGATCCTCAACGGGCATATCGGCTCTCCAGTCACGGCAGCTCAGGCCAGCGATGAATATCTTCCCATCAATAAGATCCGCGACGTGGGCGTTGTGCGCAGTGAACGGAGGACGGAGATATTCCGGCTTGGCTCCGGCATAAACCTCTATCAATGAATCCGTCTTGGCGACCTCCTCAAGAATCTGAGCGTCAGGAATCTGCGTGAGATTAGGATGGGAATATGTGTGGTTCTCGACATCGCATCCCGTCCGGACCATCCGGCGGATGATCGGAGCGGTCTCCTCATTGATGTTCTGCCCGATAAGGAAGAACGAGGCCTTCACACCGTTCTCCTCCAGCACATCCAGCATCATCGGAGTGAACTTCAGGCTCGGACCGTCGTCAAATGACAATGCAACGTACTTCGGCTTGGGACTTTCCTGGCAACAGCAATCCTGAGCCGAAGCCGGCAAAGAGAATGTCAATGCCGCCAGAGCCGCCACAAAAATATTCAAAACTCTCATATTCAAGAATATTCTTTGATTTGTTTGGTGTTTTTTACCTCAACGAACCAAAACCGCTTCTAAAATCCCCTTCCGAACATCGACCAGTACTTCGCCTCAAGTTCCTTCCAGCGGGCGGCGCATTTGTCGTGGATCTCGGAGGTGTAGGCGTTCAGCAGCTTTGCCCTCTTCTTCTCCGAGGCCTTTGAATATTTCGCCTCCAGCTCAGGCAGTCCTTCGAAAGTCATCGCCTCCATCTCCAACACATTGTCAGTGAACTCCTTCTTGGTTTTCTGCCAAGAGAGTGTCGCCAGTTTGTTGGCACGGCGGAACTCCCACAGAACGCTGTTCGGGTAATATTCCTTCTGCCCGCACTTTTCAAAGGCAGCAGGGAGTTTCGTGCTTCCGCAGAAGATCGGGATGCGAGGACTCTGCGCAGGGTTGTCCACAGCGTACCAGCAGACTCCCCCGATGCCGTCCGGCAACCAAGAACGGCTCTGAATTACAGTTGAATATGAACACCAGGCTACCGCAAGCGTCCTTCTGAAATCTATCACGCCAGGAGCGATGCTGTTCAATGTGTTGCGCATCGGAGTGGTCAGCCAAGGATTGGCCAGAGGACTCATCTCCTTGTGTGCAGGAACGCCGTCTTTCTCCGGCACATCAATCGTCCAGTTCTTGCACATATCCCATTCCGTACCCTCGTAAGTATCTCTTAACAACGCCATTACCTTCCTGACATCCACCAAGGAGTCCGGCTTTACAGAGAACGGGAAATCGTCCATTCCGTACTTCAGCCCGAGCGACGGAGCCAGCAGATCGAACACCCTGAACTCCCTCTCACGGTAGTTCCTGCCCTGAGCGTAGGAGCAGACGATCACCTTCCAGAAGACGAAATCGCCCTTCCCGTCCCAAAGGCCGTTGTCGATAGCAACCTGCTCAAGGTTATCGGAAGCCATAAAGTTCTCTGTGTCAGAGCGGTCAATCTTCCCGATTCTTGGGATATTGGCGGAAATCCCGACGTGCTCGTCCGGAATCCTCTGGGCCGCCCAGGCCGCGCCGATCCTATGCTTGCCGACTCCAACGATCTCAAACTGCCAGACCTCCTTCGGATCGGAGACCGTAAGACATTCACCACCATCCCCGTAGCCATATTTCTCGGCCAGAGAGCCCATCACTTTGACAGCCTCACGGGCGGTGGCGCTCCTTTCCAGCGCCAGACGGCAAAGCTCCTCGATGACCAGCGGCGCGTCGTGGTTGATCAGGGTGTCCGGCCCCGTGAACGTCGTCTCACCGATGCCCACCTGCTTCTCGTTCAGCGACGGATAGCCAGTGTTGACGTATGAATATGTATGTGCGACCTGCGGGATCTCTCCCACAATCTTGATCCCTGCGGTGTCGGTCACGAACTTGGTCTTGCGCCAGTTCTTGCGGATCGGAGTCACGGAACCCGGCTTGTGATCCTTTGCTGGAACGATGTTCACCCAAGTGTGCGAAGTGCCGTCGCAAGTGTGCGAGGTCATCACCGACCCATCCGTGCTGGCCAGCCTCCCGACCACAATGCTGGTGCACTCCAGCCCCGAATTCTCATCATCCTGAGCCCAAGCCCCGAATCCAACGGCGCAAAGAGCCGCCACCATCACAAGAATTTTCTTCATATTCCCAATCATATTTTTATTGAATATTCAAATATACCGAAAAACCCTTTTACAAACAAAACAACTAATCGGGGAAAAATGTCTATATTTGGAGACATTCCATAATGTCGTGATATTGAAAGAATGGCACGGCCTGAGGGTACACTGAGATATTCATAGATTATGCAAAAGATTAAGTACAAGACAAGCATTTCCCTTTTGATAGTTCTCGCGAGCATTCTGCTGGTGCTGCTGTGCCTGCTGATCGTGCACACGTTCCGCACTGGTGAGGAGGCGACCGTAGGGATTTTCTCGCTGGCGGCTACGCTCGTCGGTACCATATTCATAGCCATTGAGTTGAAGAACGGGTCGGAGGTCACGTGCAGTGAGATGCTGATCAACCTGAACAACTATTTCCACGACAGCGACCGCCTGATGAAGGTCTATGAGGTGCTGGAGAACGCCGAAATCGACGGGGACTACAGCTATGAGCGGTGGAAGGATGTCTCCAGCGTTGAGGTGGCGCAATATTGCACCTTCTTCGAGAACCTGTACCTGCTCTACCGGCACCATATAGCCAGCATAGACGATCTGGACGACCTTTTCGGGTACCGTTTCTTCCTGTTTATGAACAATCCGTACATTCAAGAGAACTATATCCTGCCAACCTCATCCTCCTACGTGCAGGTCTTCGAACTGTACAAGATCTGGATCAAGTACCGAGAGAAGGAGAACAGCGGCGCAAAGGGCTGGCAGCGGCACATTCCAAGCCACCTGTTTATGTTCCCGGAGAAGTATCTCCATAACAAGCTTTACCTTTTCGACCACGGGACTTCCGAATATAACAAAGTCCTCAGCGATTTGCCAGACGGATTCACGATGAAAAGGCTCGGGTTCGACAGCCTCAGCGCGGTGGAAAACCTCCAGCGGAAAGTGGTTGACGGGATGGAGAACAAGAATCTTTTCTACCCTCTCAGCCGAGAGGAACTCATTGAATCCCTTCAACTTGATTACGTCATAGGGATTTTCTCACCAGAAGGCAGGATGGCGGCTTTCAGCGTCATCGTCAGCAACCGGAACGGCGAGCGCAGCCTTGCGGCGGACCTTCACCTCAACCCATCCGAAGTGTTCACCTTCGATGCCGTGGCGGTGGACAATGAATATCGTGGCAGAGGCTTCCAGCGCACGTTCATCGGCTGGTCCATCGAACTGGCCAAAAGCACGGGAGTCAAGCACATAGTCGCCACCGTGGATCCGCAGAACACCCCAAGCGAGCGCAACTTCCTCTCCCAAGGCTTCCACATCGCCGAGACCAAGACCAAGTACATCGGCCTAACCCGCGACCTCCTCCGACTGGATGTCTGACACTTAATTCCCGGATTTCAGTTCCGGCATCGGTTCGTAAGGCTTGATTGGATACCTTTGAGGCTCAAGTCGGCAAGGGTTGTCGAATCCGAGTTTATAGCAACGGTTGTCAGGCGTCGTGATGTAAACATTGTCATATTCCTCATCGGTGTCCGGAACGAACATCATCAAAGTTTTCCGGTCAAGGGGGCAATCCAACTCGTTGACCTTCTTGAATTCCTGTGCCTCATACCAGCCAACGGCTTCATATCTCGTTCCCTTTTCACTGTAAACCAAGTAGTTCACCCACCAGCAGAACATCCAGAAATCAACCGGCTTGGTAAAAATCAAGGTTGGAGAATCACCGTCCCAAACCACCTCCGGAGTGATGAACTCACCATCCGAGTCATACATCTTCTTCAGCTCGCGGAATGCCTCGTCGAGTTTTTGATGGCTCATCGATTTCACACGGATTATGCGCTTTCCACAAGGAGCAAGTTCCTCGGTCTCAGATTCTTTTTCAGTATTCTTTAATAATTTAACAACGATTTGCCTAAGAAGGAATCCAACCGCAACTCCGATCAGGATATAATAGAATGTTTTCATTGTGTTTTTTGTAAATATAATTGGTTATAAGGGAAATTCCAAACAGCGATTTTATCTTTATCTTCAATGAATATTCTAACAATCAACAAATCATATCATCAGCATTATCCGTCCCTCCGCCTTGACGAAAGTGTCCGGATAACGCATCACCACGGCATAAACCTGCGCCGAGGTCACCAGTTTCCCGTCCTTACGGATATGCAATCCGCGGCTGTTGATGATCTCCGCGATCTGTTCCGTCCGCAGCCCGCCACCCCTCTCGGCGAGCACATAAAGTATAGCCTCCTCGATTTTCATAAGTTCAAAGTTTTCCAGAAACTCTCTGGGAGAGTGACATTGGCCAATCCCGAGGCATTCTTGAAAAGCGGAGCGATCTCGTCCACACGCCAGCCGGCGATTCCGCAACCGATCGGAGTGACGAGGAATGTCAGGTCGGGATGAGTCCTTGCATATTCAGTAAAGTCTTCCACGTGGCGGCGGATGATGTCAAGGCTTCCGTCCATAGTTGGAATAGCATAGCAGCGTCCGGTCATCCCGATGCCCTCACCCCATTTTGCCCCGAACTTCTCAAAAGCGACCCTCGCCGCACCTCCGCCGTGCCTCCCCTCCTTATTGCTGCTGAACACAAAGACTTCACCATCTTTCAAGGAGGTGATCATCGCAGGGGTAACCCTCCTTTCACAGTTGACCATCCCACCGCTGGAAGGATCGTCATTCGGAAGCGGACACAGTGACCGTACCGGCTTCCCTTGACTTCTGGCATAGGCAATCTCCCTCGATGTGCTCTCCCCGATGTAACCTCCGGGATTGACAATGAATATCTCATCGGCCATGTCAATCTTCGCCAGATGCATCTCGTCCAGCATTTCCTTCACGCCGTCATCCAAGACCTCGGCATCACCGCTGTGTCCGAACAGCCCCACCGAGACCACAATATAACCTTTAAGGGTAAGTTCTTTTTGTACCCTCAGAAATTCATCTTTGAACCGTGTGCTTCCGCACAGGGTGACTATTTTGTATTTTCCTTGCATAGAAATTGTTAATAATCAGAATCGGTCTATCATACTTGCAACTTACACAAAACTAATAACTTTTTCTCAATAATAAGCGATTTGTACACAAAATGGCTGCTTGATGCACCAAATGGGAGCGATTATATGGTTGGTACAGGAACATGCCTTCTGGTGTACCAATTGAGGGTGGTACGGTGATCGAAAAGCAGGATTGACAAACTGCGTTGAATCACCGAGTAAATAGTGTCCTTGCCGGACAAACTCAAGGGTGAAAGAAAAGTCCTTCCCCTCTCATAAGGAAGGGAAGGACTATCTTGGATGACCAATAGCTTAGGCGAGGCGCTTTTCGAGACGCTCGCGGATGGCGGCGATGAAGTCGGCGGAGTTCTTGACTACAGGGGTGACGCCTTCCATCAGGTTGGCGAGATCCTTGGTCACGATGCCTTCGTTGAGAGTGTCAAAGCAGGCGGCCTCAAGCTCGTTGGCGTAGTTCACGAGCTCAGGGATGTTGTCCAGCTCACCTCTCTTGCGGAAAGCGCCGCTCCACGCGAAGATCGTGGCGATCGGGTTCGTGGAGGTCTCCTCACCCTGGAGATGCTTGTAGTAGTGACGGGTAACGGTGCCGTGGGCGGCCTCGTACTCGTACTTGCCGTCAGGGCTGACGAGAACGGAAGTCATCATCGCGAGGGAACCGAAGGCGGTGGAGATCATATCACTCATCACGTCACCGTCGTAGTTCTTGCAGGCCCAGATGAAACCACCCTCACTGCGCATTACACGGGCTACAGCGTCATCAATCAAAGTGTAGAAGTACTCGATGCCGGCGGCGGCGAAAGCCTCCTTGTACTCCTCGAACACCTCCTCGAAGATCTCACGGAAACGTCCGTCGTACTTCTTGGCGATGGTGTCCTTGGTGGCGAACCAGATGCTCTGCTTGAGGTCAAGGGCGTACTTGAAGCAAGCGTGGGCGAAAGAACGGATGGAAGCGTCGGTGTTGTGCATTCCCTGGAGAACGCCAGGGCCCTTGAAGGTGTGCACGATCTGCTCTTCCTTCTTGCCGCTCTCACCTTCGAAGACGAGCTTCGCCACTCCCGGTTCCTCGACACGGATGTCAACGCTCTTGTAAACATCACCGTAGGCGTGACGGGCGATGGTGATAGGCTTCTTCCAGAACTTCACGGCAGGAGAGATGGAAGGGATGGTGATAGGTGTGCGGAACACCGTACCGTCAAGCATAGAACGGATGGTTCCGTTCGGGCTCTTCCACATCTGGTGCAGGTTGTACTCGGTCATACGCTTGGCGTTCGGAGTGATGGTGGCGCACTTCACGGCCACACCGTACTTCTTCGTGGCGTTGGCGGAGTCCACGGTCACCTGGTCACCGGTCTCATCACGGTGAACAAGGCCAAGATCATAGTATTCTGTCTTCAGATCAACAAATGGAATGATAAGCTCATCCTTAATCATTTTCCACAGGATCCTTGTCATTTCATCACCATCCATCTCAACGAGAGGAGTGACCATCTGAATCTTTTTCATAATTGAATATCAAAAATTAAAGTGTTTTACGAATATAATTACGTGGTTATTTGTTCTTCTGCGCGGCGTAGAAGTTCATCAGGCAGCCGTCGGCGAGAATCTCACGCTCGTCGGCAGTAAGGTTCTGGAAATAGAGATGAATATCCTTGACTCCCTCTGCGCTGATCACCTTGGCGTCGATCTCCTCCTTACCGGAAAGGATGGCCTCGCGGATGCCAGGAACGTAAACGAAATCGCCGGCTACATATTCAAAAGGAGTGTCCTTTGAGATTGTGAAAGGAACGATGCCCCAGTTGATGCAGTTGCTGCGGTAACGCTTGGTGGCATATTCATAGCAGATGTTGGCGTCGCCGCCGAGTACCTTCTGGCAGGAAGCGGCCTGCTCGCGGGCTGAGCCGTCGCCAGGCTTGTTTGCGAACACGCAGGAACCGAATGATGTGTTCTCGGCCTTCGCGCCGACCTTAGCGAGAGCGTCGAGCACGTGTTGAGGGGTCTTGCCCTCGCGGCGCTCAAGGTCCTCAGCCTGAATGCGCTTGCTCAATCCGACATATTCAGGGACACGGCGTGAGAGAGCGAACTCGGAGAGCTTCAGCGGGTTGGAACGGTAGCTGGAGGTCTCGCCTGAAGGGATGAGCTCGTCGGTCGTGGTGACAGGGTCGTGGATGACAGCGGCGAGTTCGAGGAGCATATTCTCCTCCATCGGGTACATCTTAGGCCAGTCCTTGATGTTCGGTCCGTAGCGGAGCTCGACTGTTGGGTCAGCCTTGCCGAAACCGTAGTAGATGCGGCTCTTGTAGATGCGGTCGTCGAATGAATATGGCTTGTGCGTGTCCTCGTACTCGATGTCAGTGGCGGCTGTGATGATTCCACCGTTGGCGGCCGTGGCGGCGATAGAGCGCGCGTCCATCAGGCAGACAAGGGAGATCTGTCCCTGTCCCGGCTTCGAGCCTTCACGGTTAGGGAAGTTACGGGTGGTGTGACGGATCGAGAGTCCGTTGTTCGCAGGAACGTCTCCGGCACCGAAGCAAGGTCCGCAGAACGCAGGCTTGATCACAACACCAGCCTCAAGCAGTTCTTCGGCAATATGATTGCGTGTGGTCGCGAGATAAACCGGAGTAGACTGAGGGTAGGCGGACATCGTGAAGTAGTCGTTGCCGATGGTCTTGCCCTTCATGATAGAGGCGGCCTCGCTGAGGTTGTCGTAGGTACCACCGGAGCAGCCGGCGATGATGGCCTGATCAGCGAAAGCCTTGCCGTTCTTCACCTTGCTCTCAAGATCGATGGAGATCTTGTCACCGAAACGCTTCTTGGCATCTTCCTCAACTTTCTTCAGGATTCCCTCTGGATCAGCCTGAAACTCGTGGATTGTGTAGGCGTTGGAAGGGTGGAACGGAAGGGCGATCATAGACTCCTGCTTGGAGAGATCGATGCGGATCATCGCGTCGTAGTAAGCGATCTCGCCCGGCTGAAGCTCCTTGTAAGCCTCTGGACGCTCGTGCATATTGTAATATTCCTGAACCTTCTCGTCGGTGACCCAGATCGAGCTGAGGCAGGTGGTCTCGGTGGTCATCACGTCGATTCCGTTACGGAAATCGGTAGGGAGGGAAGCCACGCCAGGGCCGGCGAACTCAAGAACCTTGTTCTTCACGAAACCGTTCTCGAACACAGCCTTGACAAGGGAGATGGCCACGTCGTGAGGGCCGACCCCCTTCTTAGGCTTGCCTTCGAGCCAAACCAGGACAACCTCAGGAGCGTTGATGTCCCAAGTGTTGTGGAGGAGCTGCTTCACAAGCTCACCGCCGCCTTCTCCGACACCCATGCATCCGAGCGAACCGTAGCGGGTGTGGCTGTCGGAACCGAGGATCATACGGCCGCAACCGGCGAGAGCCTCACGGACATATTGATGGATAACAGCCTGGTTGGCAGGGACATAGATTCCACCGTACTTCTTGGCGGCGGAGAGTCCGAAGATATGGTCGTCCTCGTTGATGGTACCACCGACAGCGCACAAGGAGTTGTGGCAGTTGGTCATCGCGTAAGGGATAGGGAACTTGTCGAGTCCGCTGGCGCGGGCAGTCTGGATAATTCCGACGTAGGTGATGTCGTGTGAAGCCATCGCATCGAACCTGATGCGCATCTTCTTGCCTTTGCTTCCGTCCACATCGTGGGCGCGGAGGATTCTGTAGGCGATAGTGTTTTCGCGGGCCTCATCGGCAGATGGCATTCCTGCGGCATCGTTGACGAGAGTCTTGCCATTTTTCAGGTAAACGCCATTGGGAATCAATTCTACCATAATAAAATTAGTTTTGTGTTAATAAATTATTAGTTAACAATTAATTATACTATTAATAAATATAGTCAGGGACAACATGTCGGCGCTTCCGCCGGGTGAGATGTTCTCCCTGATGAAATCATCGTTCAAAGACGACAGACCGCTCTCGCTGAAGTCCTGCAGAAGCCTTGCGGCCTCGGACTTGGCGCGGGCGAGCCCCTCCGCTCCCCTTCTGTGAAGAATGTTGGTGTCGTCAAGGGTTGTCATTATGTAAAGCAGAGTCTTGTGGCAGCGATGCGGATCATTTTCCAAACCACGGTAGTACGGCAACCAGTCAGAAAACAGCTCCGGATAGGCCAGGCGGGCGTTCTCAAGCGCACCGCGGACCTTGAAACTCCTCTTCGCCTCCGCTCCGTGAGTACCTTCGGCGGACGGAATCTCCGACGCGACGCGGGACACGAGCTCTTTGAATGAATATGCCTGCACAGATCCCGTTGTCGATGCCAGGTAAGAGGCCGCGGCGACGGAAAGGCCGATGCAGAAGAGGGCTCCTTTGTGGGTGTTCACTCCGCCGGTGGCCTTCAGCATCGCTTTTTCGGCTTCAATGCCGATCTCTTTTATCTTGACCGGGTCGATGTCATTGGCGGATTCCACCGCCAGTTTCGTCAAGTAAGGCCTTAACGCTGAAATGCTTTTGGACATCAGTGCATAGTCCATATCTTTGTGTGACCCGTTGTCACGTCTGTCCACGAGACCCGGTTTCGGGGTCGTGTCGAGTTCCAACCTCAACGCGCGTTCGGCCAGGTCGGCGACTAGGTAAGGGACGGTGGATTTCGGAATATATTCCATCGCCTCCTTGAGGTTGCCTTTGTCTAGAGCACACCTTAATGAGGTGGCACTGATCGGGTTGCCGTTCTGTTCCAGCCTTGGAATCTCTACGAAGTCAGGCAATATCTCCGCCATCAACTCGTTGTAGCGGCGGGTAAGCGCATCCTCCGGCTCGCTGCCGGCGAAACGAACCGTAACTCCAAGAGGCTGAGCGATATGGTTCACGAACAGATCCAGATCAAGGGCGATCTGCGTGTCCGTGGCGTCATCCAATTTCTTCAGGAAATATGTCGGGAAAGTCGCCGCTGAGATAGCATAGTCACTCCCCTCGCAGACGGTCACGTTGTCAAGTCCGGTGCAACCGGCCTCGATCATAGCCTTTCTCTCAGCGTAAGGGAAACGTGACCTATCCTCCTTAACGACAATCACATAGAGATTGTCAACCTGCGAGGCGGCCTGCTCGATCAGATAACGATGTCCTTTCGTGAACGGGTTGGCATTCATCACAATCGCCCCGTTACGACCCGGACGGGAAAGCGAAGCCAAGTACTTCTTGTACTCCGGAAGCCCTCCCCTGCCGTTCTCCATCAGAATGGCCTTCGGCGCGGACGCAAGCAACCCGAACCCAAGGCTTTTGAATATTCCTTCGTTCTCCGGCTTGGTGAAGGCTTTGACCGAATCCCGACCCTCCTCACGGGCAATGGCGATCAATCTGGACACGAGAATATTCATAAGTCCCTCGCTGCGAGCGGATTCTGACACGGCGACGCACTTGATGACGTTGCCGTCCAGTCCACCTCCCGCAAGGATCTCATCCCCGTCCTCATCGCGGGTCACCACCACATAGCGGTCCAGCGGAGCCAACCTCAGCCCGTTGGCGGTGAGGAAAGCCTCGACCCGTCTCCGGACAGAGTTCAGCGACAGCGGAACCTCGCTTATGTAGTGACGGTTATCGCACATAGGCTTCGATCATTTCGTCAATCTTGGCAGTCAACTCGTCCATTGTATGAGTTCGGTTTCGCATACAGTAGCAGGCCTCGTTGCCACAGATCAGGCACTTGCGCGGCTCCTGACCGATCGTCTTCCGGGAGACAGGAACTCCGTCAGCGTCAATCACATCCAAATCAAAAAGGCGGCCGAGCGGATGAGTGTCCTCGATCCGGCAGGTCTCCTTCTTGGCTTCCTCGTTGGAAAGCGGGGTGACGAGATAGGCCTCGTAGCCGGTCGGCAGGTCTCGCAGCCTGAGTTTGAGCATCGAGTCTCCGAAAGCCGAGACCAGAGCCGTGACGGCGGCCTGGGCGACCACAAGGGATTGCAGATTACGCTTGACCTTGCCAGGCATAATGACCGTAAGGCAGACCAGAGTCTTTCCAGGGTAACTTTTCAAAAGTTCCTTCTGGAAAGAAGCCCGTTCCTCACGACTTGCCAGCAAATGGTCAAGCGTAATCTCCATAAAACAAGAATCTATCTAAACTTATCTTTCGTAAATGCGAAAACGTTAGTCTTCGATGTTCATTATGACATCCATAACGGATCCGTCACGGTTCATCACAATTCCTACGACCTTGTCTCCGAACGGAAGCGGATCCGGAACGCCGATTGACTTGAGTGCCAACTCCTTGAGGTCGTGGATGTCCACGATCTTCAGTCCGGCTTCCTTCAGGCGTTCAGCGATCTCAGGACGGCGCGGATTGACCGCGATGCCATATTCAGTGACAACGACATCGACTGTCGAGCCAGGGGTGATGAGGGTTGTGACCTCGTCCACAACGCAAGGGATGCGTCCGCGCATCAGAGGGCAGACGATGATCGAGAGAGCCGAGTCGGCGGCCGTGTCAGGATGTCCTCCGACAGCTCCTCTGATGACTCCGTCACTGCCGACAAGCACGTTGACATTGAAGTTCACATCCACCT
>CAVCRL010000070.1:0-12163 GCA_963604455.1 Lachnospiraceae bacterium
GCCCTCGCGAAAGAGTGAAGGCTGAGAACGGAAGCAGGATAATCGTGGAGGAGCTGAGTTTCTACCACAACAACGACAAGATATTCGGTAAGGTCTTCAAGCCCGCTGACGAGAAAGGCTTCTTTCCTGACTCGCCGGGACCGAGGCCGGTTGTCATATTCTTCCACGAGCCGCTGAAAACGGCTTACCCTGAAGGGTTTGTGAAGGCGTTGGTTCCAGAGGGGCCGATCGGCTACGCGACCGCCTTCCACGAGAAAGGGAAGGACGTGGAGTTTATTGTGAAGAAGATCGCGAAAGAGAAGTTCACGGACAAGGACAGAATCTATCTGGTAAGCGACACGTTCGCCTCCGAAGCCGTGGTCAAGGCGGCCTACAAGATGAAGAAGGCGGTCAGCGGACTGATTCTCATCGAGCCGGAGCTCAGCGACAAGACCGCCGGACTTGTACCGAGACTCGGCTATGATGTAATGACCATAGACGCGGCGGAGAAAGCCTCAGCCAAGACCGCTGCGATTGATTATCTTGAACTTAGAGGAGCGTTGAAATGAAAAAGACAAGATTCGGAATAGTCGGCACCGGCCGCATCAGCGACTGGGTTCTCAAAGGAGCCGTGCTTGAGCCACGGTTCGAGGCGACGGCGGTGTGCTCCCGCTCGCAGGAAAGCGGCGAGAGGTTCGCCGAGGCGCATCGCATCGGGAAAGTGTACACAGACATAGACGAGATGGCATCCGATCCTGAAATCGACGCGATCTACATCGGAACTCCCAACGACACGCACCACGACATCGCGATCAAGTGCCTGAGGCACCACAAGCACGTGCTGTGCGAGAAGCCGATGGCCTCCAACGCCCGCGAAGTGAGCGAGATGGTCAAAGCCGCAAGGGAGAACGGTGTGATGCTGATGGAAGCGATGATCTCCACGCTGACTCCGAATTTCAGGAACGCCAGACTAAGGCTCAACGAACTGGGGAATGTCCGTCATTTCTTCGCGGCGTTCTGCCAATATTCATCGAAATACGATCTGGTCAAGAGGATCATCGCCGGAGAGGACAGTTCGCCGGTGCCAAGCTCGCTCAATCCAGCCCGCTCGGGCGGGGCGTTGATGGACATAGGAATATACACGGTCTATCCTATGGTCTCGCTTTTCGGCCGGCCGAAAGGGATCAAGGCCAGCGTCACTACCTGCGAGGTGCCGGTGGGAAACGGGCGCTTCGACACTTCGGCTGGCTCAGTGCACAGCATGCTCAGCGACCAGGAGCGGGAGACGGATGCTGAGCCTGCCGAAGCATCCAACCCGAATCAGATGAAACGTGTTGACCTGCAAGGCAGTGTGATCTTTGAATATGACGGGATGGACGCCACGGTGATATATTCAAAGATAGCGGACTCAAACCTTCGCACCGAGATTTCCTGCGATGGAGGAATATTGTCGCTGGACCAGATCCACATCACCCGTGAGGCATCGCTGACCAGACGCGGCGCACCTACCTCCGGACGGTCCTCAGGCCCTCAGGCTGAGAACATCTCCGTCCCGGTTGACGCTGACGAGTACCTCTGCGAGTTCAAGGAATTCATCGATGTGCTGGAATCGGGCCGCCTTGAATCGTCCGTCAACAGCCTGGAGACATCGCTCGTCACGGCTGAAATCCTTGACGAGATCCGCCGCCAGGCAGTGGTAGTCTTCCCGGCCGATTAAAACCCGATCTTTCTGGTAACTTTCGCGGAGGAGATGTTCTCGTCATCGCAGAACGCCTTGACCTCATCGAATGTCGGGTCAACTCCGTTCAGGATCGACTGGACGGTCCTTTTCCGGCAGATGTTCTCGATCTGTCCGCCGGAGAGATCGTAGTTCTCTGACAGCGAAAGGGCCTCCTCGGCCGACAGCTCTGGAATCATAGAGGCCCAGATCTTGGCCCTCGCCTCAACCGAAGGCCTTCCGAACCTTATCTTGTAAAGGAACCGCCTCTCGAACGCCTTGTCCAGATTGTCCGTCAGGTTGGTCGTCGCGATAAGGATCCCGTCCAGATTCTCCATCTCCTGAAGAATGATGTTCTGGATGCTGTTCTCCATCTTGTCAACCGCGCTCGTGGCCCCTTCCTTCCGGACTCCAAAGATGGCGTCCGCCTCGTTGAACAGCAGAATCGGAGCCACATCCGAAGCGGACACAAGATTCCGGTAGCTGTCGAAAAGCCCCTTGATGTTCTTCTCGCTCTCCCCGACGAAACAATCCTTGATCCTGGAGACATCCACGGACACGATCATCCTTCCGGTCTCCCTCGCAAGCTGGTAAACGGTCTCTGTCTTTCCGGTTCCCGGAGAGCCGTAGAACAGACAGGTGAATCCGGTGCGCATTCCCTTGTCGCTCAAAGCCTTCTTGACCTGGGCGTACCGCTCTTCGGCCAGAATGCCACGCAAAGTGCCTACCTTGCGGCCCTCCTCTTCCCCGTAGAATAGTTTTTTCTCCTTGATGGTCTTGTAGTCAATCGTGCCCGCCACAGTCGCCTGCGGCTTTCTCACACCTCCGACCTCTCTGAATATCTCCTCCTTGATCGAATCCTTGATCTTGAAGAAATCCTTCGACTTCACTCCGTCCCGGGCCGAATATTCAATCAGTCCCTGCGTCTGAAGGCAAAGGGACTCACGGCTGTAGTCAGCCTTGAGCATATCCAGTCCGTCCTCGTTGTCCTCCCCGAAGCAATCCTCGAAGTCGTGCCAGCCCACCATATCGTCATCCTCACTGAAATACCTGTAGCACAGCAGATAGAACGCGACACGCTCATCGCGGGGAAGTTTCTTGTCCTCACTGAAGACACCGTATTTCCTCATAGCGGAACCGATGGATGTGTCCGGATTGTCCTGGATCAGGTTGTCCATCTCCGTGGCCATCGCATTGTACTCGATCTCGTTGTCCTCCCTTAGTTTGACAAGTTTCTTGAAACGCTTGAGGACACCCAGTGTCGTGTACCATTCCGTACCCGGTCTGACATAGACAGAATCATTGGTAATGGTCTTGATCACATCATCCGGCACACGGATATTGTTACGGTCGGCCTTTATCCTTATGAGCCACTTGTCCGACAGGACCTTAAGGTCTTCGGTGTACTGAAGGAACTCCAGATAGCTAAGCCCCATAAACTCAGCCAGATCACTCTGTTCCAGCCTGAAAGTGGAAGACTTTTCCATTATCGCCGAGAACAGGATCACCTGGTCCGTCGTCAAGCCAAGCCTCTTCATTAGGCTGCGAATGTCCGAAGAGGCCGAATTGATCCTGTCCGCCGTCAAAGACAATGTCTCGTTGCCGTCCCTGTCCTCGACCTTAAGGGCGGTGATCACTGAATTCATCGATTGAATCAAAGTCTTGTGTCTCATAATCCTTGCATCTTTTTCAACGGTGCAAAGATATTACGCCACATTGCCAAAATATGGCAGTACAAGATGAAATATTCAGGAATATGATAGAAAAAACCGGCCGGACAATGAAGTCCGACCGGTCGATGCATATTAAATTATAGACCTATTCGGAAAGCTTGAACACGTCGAACGTCCCGGCGGTGCCATAGACAACTTTTCCGGTGGCCGGGTCAACAGCGGCCGTGTCGGAAAGATAGAACGCCTTCTTGGCAGGATCGTAGTAAGGCTGCGTCAGACCGGCATCCTTGTACCAGCCATCCACAAAGCTCATCCAAGCGGCACTGCCCTCCTTGTGGCCAGGGCCTCCGAACATACAGGCGAGCACTCCGCGGTCGGCGATGTTCCATTGGATCTTGTCGCTGCTGCCTGTCGTGCCCATATACTGAAGAGGCACATAGACCTTGTTGGTCTCGGTGTTCCAGTAGAAGATGTAGTCCTGCACGTCGTAGCCTGCTCCGGAATCGTGTCCCCAGCAGTCCGGAAGGTAGCACTGGAGAACATTCTTGGCATAGTCGCGGGCGTACATAACCTTGTCCTCCTGCTCACCCCACCAGCCTTCCTCGATGGTGCCTTTGCCATATTCATAGTAAGAGGTAGGGTACTCGATCGTGGCGACGGCCTTGCCGTAGCCGAAAAGGGAGGTGTAGTCAGAGATTGAGAGGTTCAACTCGTAAGTCTCGTTGAAAGCGAGCTGCGACTTGTCGTAGGTCACGACAAGGTTTCCGACCCTCTCGCCATCCTTGATGGTCACCTGGGAAGGCACATTGAACACGGAGGATCCCGTGGCTGAGACATTCACGCTGACATCGCCGGATGTGCCGAGACGGACAACCGGAATCTCAATCTCAGGGTTGGAGGTCACATTGAAGGAGAAAGACTCCTGAAAGAAATAGCACTCGGTGCTTGAGCCGGACGTGCCGCCGTCATCCTTGCAGGACACCGCCGAGAAAAGGACGGCGATGGCCGAGAGGGACGCGAATATTGTTTTTACTGATTTCATTGTAAACGTTATTTGTTGGTTCCTGTGACGGAAGCATTGACATTATTCAAACTTTTCAGTGTCGAAGAACTTGTGCCCCTCAACCTCGATAGCCTCGCCATAGTGGCTTGCGATCTCATCGTTGGTGCGGAGCGCGGTCGTGTACACACTGTAAGCCGTGTAAGGATTGTTGAAATCATAGACGGCCCTGTTGCCGTTGAGCTCGGCGTTGTTGAAGCCTGGAGTCCAACCCGGATGGATCCTGTTCATATCGATAGCGTGGGCCGCCCTCTCGACGCTCGCACCTGGATACCAGCGATGGCATCCGGTCTCAAGACGCTTGTTGTCGAAGTAGTTGATGCCCTCGCCCCAGAACTCGATGCCCTTCTGGAACATAAGTTCCTCATAGACATCCTTCTTGGTGGTGGCGGCACAGGTGTAGGAACTGTTACGGGTCTTGATCAGGCCTTCAAGAGTAGCCTTGGCGGCGGCCACACCGGTGGTGTTAAGCTCGGCCTCAGCCTTCAGGAAGTACATCTCCTCCACACGCATAATCGGGAAGTCAGTCGCTCCGCCCACCTCGTAGGTGTTGTAGTTACCCTCGTTAGGACGGAACTTGAGGTTCACGTAGAGCCAAGGCCAGGCCTTGAATCCGTAGCTCGTGTTGATGCGTGAACGGACCCAGGATGCGGAGTTGCTGAACTGGTATTTGCCAGGGTCATTACTCCAGTCACCCTGCTCGGTGCTCTTGTTGTTGCCTGCGGTAGCCCACTTGTTGTTGATCAGGTTGCCGTTGGCGTCCTTCTCGATCAGATAGGCCTCGCCAGGCTTCTGGTTCTTGGACTCGTAGAAGAACTCTGGACCGAGCCAGGACTTCTTGCGCCAGTCGTTGTCGGAAAGCCTGTCGTAGGCGGCACGGTCAAGAGCGCGTCCGACACGCCATCCATAGACAGAGAACGTGGTCTCGGTGCCCATAATCATCGCATAGACGAATGAACCGCTTGAGGCAGCAGATGTGTTGTTCGGATCAATGTGAGTGGCGAGCATCCAGGAATTCTGTGAGTTACGGTTGTTGAAACCGGTCTTCGGGTCTGTCCACTGGGCCTCGGTTAGAGGTGTGCAGCCAGACTGGGCGATAGCCTTTTCGGCATATTCACCGGCCTGCTTCCAGTACTCGGCCTTCGAGGTGTACTTGGCGGCACGCTCGGTGCGTGAAGCTAAATTAGTGTAGGCGCGGGCGAAAAGGCCATAGACAACGGCGAGGTTAGGCTCAACCTTGTCCTTGCGGGTGTAGCCGGCGAGATATTTCTCGGCCTCGGCTAGGTCGGAGAGGATCAGGTCATAGACCTCGTCCACAGTCGCGCGAGGATTGTTGGAAGCCTCCTGAGTCGTGGTCTTGTCAGTGACGATCGGAACGCCAAGGTTGCTGAGGTCGCTCTTAGGATCCACATACGTGTAGCGGGAGTCAAGAGGTTTCTTGTACTCCATAATCTGCACCAGATCCATATAGTACAAAGCCCTGTAGGCATAGCATATTCCAAGATCCACGAGCATTTCCTCCGTGGCGTTCTCTGTGTCGATCATTCCTATCACGTCGTTGACGGTCTTGATGTAGCCGTAATAGAGGTAGGTAGGATAGATACCACGGTTGGAGCCGACAGCCGAAATCGCACCTTGCGTCCAGGCTCCCATTGTGTTGAAGCCGTTGTAGCCAGGGCAAACCATCATCGTCGTGGAGTGCTCAAGCTGCACACGCATACTTCCATAGGAGATGGTCTCGATACCACCGTCTTTATTCTCGTAGCCTACCATATTGGTGTAGATAGAATTGACCATACCATCAAGGGCGGAAGCGGACTGGCCGATCTGATCAGAAATCACGGACTCGGTAGGCAGTACCTCCTGCATACAGGAAGTAAGGCAAACCAATGCCGCAGCTGTTGAAGCCAATGCTATATTGATTTTCATATTGTCTTTGTTATTAGAAAGTTAAGGTGATACCGCCCGACAATGTGCGGATTGGGGAATAAAGTTCGGAGTTGGTGTAGCCACCGATCGCGTAGCGAGGGTCAAAGCCTCTTCTGGCCGAGATGAAACCTAGGTTCTCACCTGAGAAGTAAACCCTCAAGGAAGCCACATTGAACTTCTGCGTGAACTTAGCCGGAAGCGTGTAGCCGACGTTCACGTTCTGGAGGCTGAGATAGCTCGTGCTGGTGAGGAACCTGTCAGAGCGAGGAGATTGACCGTAGGTGTTGGAATAGCGGAGAGCCGGAATATCGGAATGATTGCTTTCCGTCCAAGCGTTCAGCATATCCTTGTGCCAAGTCGTCCCCGTCTGTCCGCCGGAGTGCATAAGAACCTGATAAACATAGTCATATCCCTTACCCCCAAGCTGGAAGGTCGTCTGGACGGAGAAGTCGAAGTTCTTGTACCTGAATGAGGTCGAGAGACCGCCCTGGAACTTAGGGAGAGCATCTCCGCAAAGATATTCAGTGGCGTCGCTCGCATTCTTGGTCGTCTCTCTGGTGACCACGCCTGTGGCCTCGTCGGTGACATCCTTGTAGAACAGAGCCTCACCGGTCTCGGAATCCACACCCGCGTACTTAGGAAGGTACCAAGTGTAGAGGGAAAGACCTTCAGCCACGAAGTACTTGTACTTTGAGACAAATGACGGATCCTCATTCACGTAACCGTTGTAGCCTTCGATCTCGGTGGTCTTGATATCGTCCGGCAGTGAGAGGACCTTGTTCTTGATGTGGGAGATGTTGAAGTCAACTCCCCAGGAGATGTCCTTTGTCCTGATGATGTCGGCGCTGAGGACAAGTTCAAGACCCGAGTTGCGCATATCACCCATATTCAGGCAATAGCTTGTGTAGCCGACTGAAGGAGGGGTGCTGAGGGTGAAGAGCATATCCGTGGTCTTGCGGTAGAAATAGTCGAGGCTACCGCTGACGCGGCTGTCAAGAATGCTGAACTCGACTCCGGTGTTGATGTTGGTGTTGGTCTCCCAGGTGATGTCCTTGGTTCCCTTCTGAAGCCACTGATAAGCCACGGAGTTGTTGTTGTTCACAATCGAGTAGTTGTCAGCGTAGAGGAAGTTACCGATGTTGTCGTTACCCTGGCTACCGATGGAAGCCTTGAGCTTGAGCTCGTCAACCCAATCCACATCGAAGAAGCTTTCTTTGGATATGATCCAGGCGGCACCGGCCGACCAGAAGTTACCCCAGCGGTAATCCTTATGGAAGCGTGAGGAGGCGTCACGACGGAACGAGAGGGATCCGTAATATTTATTATCATAGCTGTACATTCCGCGGAAGAAATATCCCTCGTTGTTGTAAGCGTTTGAATATGAGTACGGGTCGCCGTTTTTGTTCAGCACCTGGGCAAGCTCGGTGGCCCCGTCGATACCGAAGTTGTAGCCGGACGCTCCAAGATATTCATAAAGGTAGTTGTAGTACTCGTGGCCGAGCATCACGCTGATGTCGTGAGTGTTGTTGATCACCTTATGGTAGTTGAGGAGCTGCTGGGCGTTGTAAGAGAATGTGCGGGAAGACGACTTCGAAAGGTAGCCGTTGTTGGAGCCGGACGTGTACTTGTCGGTGTAAGGATCTTCCGTGTAAAGGCCTCTGCGGTCGTAGTCGTAGGCGTTGCCGTTGATTGTGAGAGTGAGGTCAGGGAAGAGCTTAATGTCGGCGTAACCGCTTGCTATAAAGGAGTTTCCGGTGGTCTTTGAGACACGGTACTTGTTGGCGAAGATCGCATTTCCGCCGGTGCCTCCCGCGCGGCTGAGGTCGCCGAGCTGGCTGTTGGCGAAGTCATAGACCTGACGGCCGGTATTGTCCGTCATAATGTTGCCGTTGGCGTCACGGATATATACCGGATAGATAGGGGCCTGGCACTTGATGATACTCCAGATGGTGCCGGTGCCGATCGTGCCTTCGGAGGTCTGGGAATATTCATACTTGGTGTAGTTGAAGTTTCCTCCGATCTTGAGCCACTTCTTCGCCTGATAGTCAGCCTTCAGGCGGGCGGTCAGACGGGTCTGCGAGGATCCTTCCTGGATACCTTCCTGGTCGAGGTAGCCGAGTGATCCATAGATATTTATCTTGTCCACACGGCCGGAAGCGCTGAGGTTGTACTCCTGACGGAATCCGGACTGAAGTCCCTCCTTCTCCCAGTCATCGGCCTGGATCCAATAGGTCTTGCCGTTGAAATTGTGGAACGCTCCCTCAACCGCGGCAGGGTTCATCTTGCCGCCTGCGAGGATGAAGTCCTGTCCGGTAGGCACGGTGTAAGGCACATAGCCAGGGCCGATGCCGGAATCGTAGAGACCAGCGTTGGCCTTCTGGTGAGCGGACGCGGCGGTAGCGCCTTCTTCCTTGATGTAAGTGTTGTAGAGCATATTATAATATGTCTCAAAGAACTCCCGGGCATTGGTGGTCTTGTAGTTCCTGAGCCCTTTCTGGTTCACACCCCACTTCGCGTCGAAAGTGATCTTCGCGTCAGAGGAAGTCGCGCGCTTGGTCGTGATCATAATCACACCGTTGGCTCCACGGGCTCCGTAGAGGGCGTTGGAGGCGGCGTCCTTCAGGACGGTCATCGTCTCGATGTCATTGGTGTTGATAAGGCTGAGGTCTCCGTCGAACGGCATACCATCGACAACGATAAGAGGCTCAGTGCCGGAGGAGATGGAGCTGACACCACGGATCGTGATGCTCGGTGACGAACCCAACTGTGAAGAAGAGTTGTTGATCTGAAGACCGGCGACACGTCCGGCAAGGGCCGAGGCGGCGTTGGTCACCTGCACTTTGGCAAGTTCCTCAGACTTCATCGTCCCGGCGGAACCTGTAAAGGCTTCCTTTTTCATCTGGCCGAAAGCTACGACCACGACATCGTTGAGGAGTTCAGAGTTTTCATCAAGAATGATGGTAAGCTGAGTCCTGCCTTCAACGCTCACGACCTTCGTCGTGTAGCCGATACAGGAAACTTGGAGAGATGCGGTCGCGGGCACGTTCAAGGAGAACGAACCGTCAATGTCACTTACCGTGCCATTGGTGGTGTTTCCGACTTGGACGACACCTGCACCGATGAGGGGCTGATTGGAAGAATCGACAACCACGCCCTTGACTGTTGTCTGTGCCAACGCATTGACTGCGAAGAACAACGAGACGAGCAAGAAAAAGACTTTCTTCATCTGGTGATTAGAGTTGAGTTAAACAATGTGTATAGTTGTGTTATTAATATGCCTGTGGGGACACAAAGATAATGATTGTTATCCAAAATACATAACAACCAGACGAAGAAATCGCATTTAAAGGTTGCCAGAGGACGGTCAAACTTTGTTAAACACATTGTTTAGCAAAGTCTATTGTCCGCCCGTGGATTATTCGGACGACTCCGGAAGGTTCTCCTCGATAAGAGAATGGATCTTCTCCCCGACATCCGTGTTCGGGCATCCGGACAGCCGGGCCTTTTCCATCCCGGGAATCCGGTGGAGCACACAGACTCCGCCGTCAGAATCATCGATATAGGTAAGGAGCTCGGAAAAACCGTCCTCATCGCCGTAGAAAACGAAACCCTCGTCCGGAGCCGAGAACCCGAACAGGAATCCTATCAACGGATCCTGATCAAAAAACCTGGTTTTCTCATACAGATTGAAAGCCTTGGCCTGGAACGGGTACCTGTTCTGTGAATATCTCACCTCGCCCCGTCCGTCAGAGTTGAAACTGACCCGCGACGCACGCGCCACACTGTCGCCATACTCCATCCTTTCCGCGTCATAAGCCTGCCACCATTTGAACTCCAATGAATATTCATACCCTTTCGCCCTGTCATAAATGCCTGTCATTGAATATATCGGAGTCCAATTTCCATCCTTTGACAGGAATATGTTCTCTCCGGAGTCCGAGCGCGGGATCGCCACATCATTGCTTTCATTGCCGATGAAGAAGAAATATTCATTGGTGCTTTTCTGCTCATAGGTCGCCCACAGTCCGAGCTTGACCCCGGGACGGTACTCCCTCCACTCAAGGCCGTCACGGACAAAGTAACCGCCTTGGTAGCAATATATTTCCCTGGCGCTGTCAGGCATATATTCATAAATCTCCTTGGTGTTGTAGATTGGCTGCCATTCCTCCCCGGGCTTGGCGTAATAGAACTTGTTGACAGCGGATTTGGGCACGCTGACGACGCATAGCGAATTCTGAATATTATAGAAATTCGCTTCCTCGTTGTATTGTTCGTAGGTTGCCCAGACTCCCTCGCTCACATCAGGCCGGTATTCCTCCCAGGAGTTTCCGTTCTTGATGAAATAGCCTCCGTCATAGGTGTACAGGCCCGTTGTCTGGGCGAATGTGCCGGCTGCCGAAATGACACAAAGGACACAAGTGATGATGATGGTTTGTAACTTCATATTCATAATTTATTTGATTGTGGGTTAGCCGTTCGGTGGTTGGTGAGCTTGTCGAACCACAGCGACCGATCTTATTGTCCACCAAGACGCTCAAAAAATGTCAGCACATCCTCCCAGGTCTTGAACGCGTCAGACCCGAAATGAATCATCGTGCCCATAAAGTCCTTGCCGCCATTGGTTTCAGGCTCCGCATCGATCAGATAGTCAGCAAGAAGAAGGTTCTTGTGCTCCGTGATCGTCACTCGGTTCCAGACAGGGACTCCGAGGTTGGTCTCGCACCAGTTCACGACCTTCGGACAAAGTTCAGGAGTGTTGTACGGGACTCCAGCCACAATGTGCACATCATAATTGACAGAAAGCGTGGCGACCGATTTTGCGAACCCGCTCGAATGATTGATGATCCTGTCACTCAAGGAAATGAACAGAACCGGTTTCTGAATGTTCCTCTGCCTGTCGTCAATCCATTGGATCACTGGAAGAACGGAATGGAGGATCGCGTTGTCATTGAGGTAATGCTCCCCGTCAAACCTTATCGCCTGGGGATAATGCTCACTGAAGATGTCGAATGTGTGGACGAGAGTGTCATTGATTCCGTAAAGTCCAAAGACCTTGTCCTGATCCTCGGCTGCCCTCTCGAAACAATGTGAGCTGACTTCCCGGAAATGTTCCAGAAGGGTTTTCGTGACAAGGAACGATGTCTCGCCGTCACTGCGGGGGTTATGATATTCCTGCCTTCCCAGTCCGTTGTTTTTCAGCAGGGTGTCCGCCAGCTGGAAGGCCGGGTTCACAAGGATTCTGTCCACCCCGTAGAGCATCTCGGCGTACATCGCCCCCATCGAGGTACCGATGATGAGGTCCGGCTTTTCGGACTCCGACATATTCCTTAACAGATCCATCGCCTCGAACGGCTCCACCGGCAGGTCCGGAGCGAGGACAGTCGCCTGAGGCATCAGCAGCCTGAGCGTCTTGACGCTTCCGTTCTGGCCGCTGGACGCGAATCCGTGCACATAAAGTATCTTCTTTCCGGCCATCAGCGCCGGACGGGCATATTCATAAAGTTCCATAACAACTCAACTCTCGTTGAAAATTACCACAAAAAGCATAAAAACATCTCTCGTTCGAAAGTCATCTCGAAGTCACTTTCATTCACGTTACCCCTTCCCTAAATCCCTTCCCTCGGGGAAGGGACTTGCTTTCATCGCAAGCGATGAAGAGTTATCTGCAAAAATAACAATTTTCATATTCAAATGATTGGGCGAACGCTTGAAATTCCTGATTGAAATGGTTATCTTTGAGAGATTGATATTTTTAAATGACACTAACTATGACAGATCTTAAGAAAATAGTTGAGCTTTTCGCCA
>CAVCRL010000071.1:0-12084 GCA_963604455.1 Lachnospiraceae bacterium
ACCGTCCATTGACCTTTGACGAGTTCAACTCGATCACCGACCAGAAAGTTTACGTAAGCGCCACGCCTTCAGACTATGAGCTGGAGCGCTCGGACGGCCTTGTGGTCGAGCAGGTTGTAAGGCCTACCGGCTTGCTGGACCCTCCGATCGAGGTGCGGCCGACCAAGAATCAGGTGGATGATCTTGTCGAGGAGATCCGCAAGAGAGCCGAGAAGGACGAGAGGGTTCTCGTCACGACCTTGACCAAGAGGATGGCCGAGGAACTGACCGACTATCTGGACAAGATCGACATCCGGGTGCGCTACATCCACTCTGATGTGGACACCGGCGAGCGTGTCGAGATCATCGAGGACTTCAAGAACGGCCTCTTCGATGTGCTGGTCGGAGTGAACCTCCTGCGCGAGGGACTGGATATCCCTACAGTGTCGCTTGTGGCGATTCTGGATGCAGACAAGGAGGGCTTCCTGCGCTCGGGAAGGGCGTTGACCCAGACCGCCGGTCGAGCCGCAAGAAACGTCAATGGCCTTGTGATAATGTACGCAGACACCGTCACAGAGTCGATGGAGCAGACCATCCGCGAGACCAACCGACGCAGGACGAAGCAGATTGAATATAACAAACTCCACCACATCACCCCGAAGCAGGTTGATGTCAAAAGGAATATACTCGTGTCCGAACTCTACGGCGAGTCGGATAAGGCTGTCAATCCTCGGGTCAAGAACGGCCCGAGCGGAAGGGTCAGCGCTGCGGATTCTGTTTCCGATCCCACATATATTCCTAATCCAAGTGACTTGGGAAGAGGAACGGTCTCGGTTGGTTTGGGCCACGATTCCAAGAGGGAAGGCAACACGGCTTATGTGGATGGATTCGTCAAGGCTGATCTGGCCGCCGTGCTTCAGGATCCGGTGATCCGTTCGATGAGCCGGGAGCAGATCCAGAAGACCATCGCGGAGGATAAGCGGAGGATGGAAAAGTCCGCCGCCGACCTGGACTTCAGCGAGGCCGCACGCTACCGTGACGAGATGTGGGCGCTTCTGGAATATCTTAAAGTCTGGAAGGATTGATTCCTTGAGCCGCCTGACTCCGGCAATATTCCCTGCGAAAGTAGTAAATTTCGTTACGAGAGCTGGTAAATTTTGTATCGCGGGTAGTAAATTTCGATCAAAAATGAAATTTACTACCCGTCTTCATTTGCTTTTATGCCGTCGTTATGTACATTTGTCATACGAAAACAATCGATCCTACCTAATCAACATATAAAGATTTCCGGCTTCACGCGTGAACGGAACAATATTATATAATGATGACAGAGCAGCAAACCTATAATATTATCTGCATAGCCTCATCCTTGGTCTGTATGGTGGATGCGGTCTTGCTTCTGAATATGCGTCGTTTCATCAAGGAGATGGATCGAAGGCTGTTCCGCCCCGAACGGTACATCAGCGCGCGGATCGCCCTCGGACTCGCGTTCCTGATTATGTCCTTGATGACGACCGGATTGTTGTTCAAGGGAAATGTCGCTCCGACCGGCAAATTCTTCTCGATAGTCAACCTTACCCTTAGCTCCTCACAGGCTCTGCTTTTCACCATCGCTTCACTCTCGCTCCTGAATTCCAGGCTTGTGAGCTGGGGAATGCTTGCGCTCAACCTGATCCCTATCGCCATTTTTGTGCTGATATACTTGATATTCATAGAACATCCTGGGGTCAAGATGACGGTCTGCCTTTGCTATTTCACATTCTATGTGGTTCAGTTGATCGTCTATACGATAGCTTTCAGTCTTGAAAGAAAATGGTACGTCAAACTTCTGAGAAAGATCTGCACTCCGGAGGAGTTCCGTATATACAGCAATGACAGCGTCGCCCTGCTTTTTGGCTCCGCCCTTGTCGTGGGAATCCTTGCCTTGTGTTCATATTTCTTCAGGGAATATTGGCAGTTGTCGCTGTTCGTGATCACCTATACTGTGTTCTACACGGTTGTGACAGTGTATTTTCTCGCATACGCCGGCAAGAGCGCTGAGATAGAGAACATCACTGCCGACGATAAGGAATTTAAAAAATCAGAATAATATTTATGAAAAAAATCCTTTACCTCATCATCGCCGCGGCGATTGCCTGCGCGGCCGTCGCGTGCAGCAACTATGATGACGACATCAACCGCCTTGACGAATCGAGCAAGGCGATGGAGACCAAGGTCTCTGAGCTTAAGTCCTCTTTGACCAGCCTTGAAAAGACAGACAAGGAGCTGAAAGGATACATCGACGCTTTGGAGAGGAAATCCTCCGACCTTCAGACAGCCGTTGACGCCATAAAGGAGCAACTGGCCAAGGGTGGAAGTGAGGAACTTCTTGCCAACCTGAAATCGTTGAGGACGGAAATGGAGAATAATCTGGCAAAGGTTAATTCTTCCATTGATGACTTGAAGAAGAAGGATACTGAACTGGAAGGAATGATCACTTCTCTGAAAACAGATCTTGCCAATGACATCAAGACTTGGACCGGAGAGAAGTACGACAAGACCATTTCAGATCTTGCTGAGTCTGTGGCCGCGATAAAAGGCACTGTCGAGAGCCTGCAAAAGTCTTTGGGCAGTCTATCCGACCGCATAGACAAGATAGAGAAGGACTTGGACTCCATCATAGCAACAAAGATCGGCGAGGTGAAGAAAGACATCACCAGTGAATGCTCCAAGGCGGTTCAGGATGCGGTCAGCGACCTTGAATCCAAGATCAAAGGAATCAAGGAATATATTGACGAGGCTTTGAAGAACTATTACACAAAAGAAGAGATTGATCTGGCGCTTGTCTCCATACTTTACGTACCGACGTACACGGATGGGCTGATCCGGATTCCTTACAGATTGAAGAATGGTGAATATGTTACCGAGAACTTTGAGGTTTTCTTTGACACTTCTTGTGAGGAAAGCCTTAAAGACTATCTGTACATTGAGAATGCCCAGGCATATTACACAGTCGATTACGGTGACGATGAGGATGAAGCTGGTGACATAGCGAAAATTACAGTGATTGACGCGGAATATTACTCTGGCGGTTTTTCCTTGACATTGTCGGCCGCTTCGTTTGACGATTTATTCTTTGCCGGCAGGTTGGGTGCGAAACTGGGAGTCACCGTAAGTCTGAATGGTCGCTTGATTCTGCTTGGCTATTACACTCTTGTGCCGGCGAATCTTGACCAGGACGTGAAGACGTTTTGGGTGGAGAACACCCCGTTCAGGATGGTCAAGGTCAGGGCTGGTTCGTTTGATATGGGATCTCCAAGTTATTTCTCCGGAGTCTTGGACAATGCGAAACCGCAGCACAAGGTGACCCTTACCAAGGACTATTGGATCGCCGAGACTGAGTTGACACAGAAGCTGTACCGGACCGTAATGGGTGATGACAACGTGATGGCGAGATGGACTGAAAGCTATGGTGATGATATGCCGGCTTACGGATTGTCGTGGAACGAGTCCAAAGCGTTCATTGACGAACTCAATGACATTACTGGCGGAGAGTTCCGTTTCCCGACCGAGGCGGAATGGGAGTTCGCGGCCAGAGGAGGAATAAAGAGCGAAGGCTTCTTATATTCAGGAAGTCAGAATGCAGACGAGGTGGCTTGGATCGCTTCTAATTCCGGAAGCAGACTTCATTCTGTGGGAATGAAGAAGCCGAATGAGCTTGGCCTTTATGATATGTCAGGCAACTGCCCGGAATGGTGCTCGGACTGGTTCACCCCGTACGGCGCGGCGGCTCAGACTGATCCTGTCGGCCCGGCGAGCGGAGAGGAAAAGATCATCCGGAGCCGCGAGAGCATTGATAGGGGCGACACAGACTTTATCAGCGTTTATTTCCGTGACCATCAATCACCGGATCGGGCTTACGCAATGCACAGCACTGTCCGCTTGGCCCTTACGGTGGAGGAATAGAACATAAAAGCGCTTCGACAGGCTCAGCGACCACTAAATCCGGTCACTGAGCTTGTCGAAGTGAGCATATTAAACCCTGCTGACTTTAGTGACGTGCTTGAGTGTCTTGATCTGCGAGATCACCTTGTCAAGCTCTGTGTTGGACGGCACGGAAATCCTCATCGTGATCTCGTAGGTCCCACTCCTGCGGTTCTCATTGACATTGAACGTCCTGAGCGAAGCCTTGAAAGTGTTCACGATCTCAGTGATCTGACCGATTACCGATGACTCCATATCGGCCACGATCTTCAGCGAGCTCTGGAAACTGCCTCCGGCAGGGGAGTCCGCCCACTTCACCTTCTGGATTCTGTACGGATAGGTACTGATGAGCCGCGCGGCGTTCGGGCAGGAGATCCTGTGGATCTTGATGCCCTCTGTCCTGGTCACAAACCCGAACACATCGTCCCCGAACACAGGATGGCAGCACTTGGACATCTTGTAGTCCAATCCCTTGAGATCCCGGGCGTTAAGCACAAGGATGTCATCCGTGGAATGTCTGTTCCCCCATTCCGCCATCCTTGACTCGATCCTCTCGGCCTCGGCCTCCCTTGCGGCCTCGATGGCCTCCGCGGTGATCCTGTCCCTGTCGAGGATGTAGTTCTTCACATCGTTGACATCGACCTCACCGTCTGCGATCGCCGCATAGAACGAGTTCAATGTCGTGTATTTCAGCTTCTTGAGCAGTTCGGCCACGACCTCGTCAGGAAGTTCCAGCTTCCAGTTCTTCAGCCTTCGGCCCAGAAGTTCCTTGCCTTGCGCCGCTTTCTTATATTCCTCCTCATTGAGCTCCTGCTTGATGCGGTTGCGCGCCTTGGAGGTCACGACGAAGTTCAGCCAGTCGGAGGACGGCTTCTGGTTCTTGCCGGACATAATGTCCACCACATCTCCTGTCTTGAGTTTTTCCCTGATGGACACCGCCTTGCCGTTGATGCGTCCGCCGGCGCAGCGCACTCCAAGCCCTGAATGAATATTAAAGGCGAAGTCCAGCACCGTGGCTCCGGCCGGCAGAATCCTCAACTCTCCCGACGGGGTGAACACGAATATCTCCTTGGAAGGCGGTTGCGGAAGTTCGTCCGGGCTGCCTTCGTGAGGATGCTCAAGGGCGTAGCGCACTGATGTCAGCCATTTGTCCAGCTGCGCCTCGTGCTTGATGCCTTTGTAGGACCAGTGTGAGGCCTGTCCGTTCTCTGCCTCGTCATCCATCCTTTTCGTCCTGATCTGGACCTCAAGGTAGGCTCCGCTCTTGTTCTTGACCGTGATGTGCAGGGACTCGTAGCCGTTCGGCTTAGGGTTTGTCACCCAGTCGCGCAGGCGGCTTGTGTCGGCCTCATATTCCTCGGTCACGTAGGAATATACTTTCCAACAGAGGTCTTTCTCCGTCTTGGTGTCAGGCTCGCAGTCGATGATGAACCGGATGGCGAAGACATCATACACCCCCTCGAACGGCACTTTCTGCTTCTGCATCTTCCTCCAGATTGAATATGCCGTCTTGGTCCTGATCTTCAGCTTGTAGTGGATTCCGTCATCGGAGAGGGTCTTCTTGAGCGGTTCGATGAACTCCTCGGTCAGCCTGATCCTGTCCCTTTCGGTCGCCTTCAGCTTGTTGGTGATGGCGCGGTACTGCTCCGGTTCGGCGAAACGGAAGTAGATGTCCTCCATCTCGCTCTTGATGTTGTAAAGCCCAAGCTGGTGTGCCAGAGGAATATACAGCATCAGGGTCTCCAGAATCTTCTTCTCTCTGGAAGCTTTCGGGAACATCTCCAGATGCCTCATCACCTCCAACCGGTCAGCGATCTTGAGCACTGTCACACGAGGGTCTGTCGAGTACTGCACGATGAGCTTCTTGTAGCTCTCGGCCTCCAGTCTGGTGTCCTTCGGCTTGATCGTGGCGATCTTGTTCAATCCCTCCACCATCTTGTACACATCCTCCGGGAATCCGCCTTTCGGTTCCGGTCCCTGAGCCTGCCGAAGGGCCGTGCCATCCAAAGGCCTTTCGGCGCGCAGATCAATCTCCGGATGCATCCTCGTCGCCTCGTGGAGGAACACAGCCGCCACGCAATCCGCCGGCAGTCCGATCTCGTCCGCCGCGATAAGCGCCACATTGACAGGATGTTCTATGAATGGATGCCCGTTGCCGCGCGTCTCCCCGGCCAACGCCGCCGACGCTATCGCATAAGCCTTGTCAATGAGGGCCTGTCCGCTCTCATCGTACTGGGGGAATCTCTGATGAATCGTGTCCATAGCAAAGTCCGTTTTACACCTGTGGGACCCTAACTCCAAATGCCTTGCCATCAGGCACCGTTCCCACGCTCATCAAAAATAGTGATTTTTCCCGAATATTATCACATTTTGTGTCAGTCTGAATATTGAATATCAAGAACCTTAACGAGTTCGTCAAAGGGGTACATCCGGCTATGGTGGTGGTGATTGAACCATCCAGGCTGGATGTGATCGCGGACTCGGACACTTCGGACGTGAAGCGTTAGGCTTCAGGCTTGGTTAGCCTAAAGCTTACGGTTCTTGTAAGAGTCTATGCAGGATGGAATTATGCGCTTGTAGTGCTCGCTGGTGTAGAGCGGTGATGAGATGATGAAGTCCGCGGTGCTGCGGTTGGTGGCGAACGGGATGTTGTACAGGGAGGCCAGGCGGGTCAGTCCCATCACATCGTTCTGATGCCCCTGCATAATCAGATTGTCACAGAAGAAGACAAGCATATCGATCTTCCCTTCGGCTATCATTCCTCCGATCTCGAAGTCTCCTCCGAGAGGACCGCTCAGCATACACACGACGGACGGCGCTTCCGGACCAAGCTTCTCTGTCAGAGCCTCTGAGACGAGACGGCCGGTCGTTCCGGTGCAGAAAAGATGACAATGCTTCAGTGAGCCTGCGTTGTAACGGACCCAATCCAACAGCTCCTGCTTTCTGGAGTCGTGAGCTACCAATGCGATGTTAGTTATCATATTCCTGAAATTTAATGATTTGCTTTTTTGTCAGATTTTCGTGAGTGTTTGAGGTTCGCGTCATTTCGTGAGACCGAGATTCGCCTCATTTCCCGGGCTCCGGTTTCGGCGGCGGCCCTTTGCTCTCGTTTCTTCCTGCTGGAGAATAAGTTGCGGATGAACTCCTTGAAGGTGTTGAACTCCCTCTGGTAGGCGATGCCGACCCCGCTCCTTTGGGTGTTGTCCAGGTAGTTGGTGTAGTCGTCCGCCGAATGGGAGAAGATGTTCATTCTCAACTGTCCGGACTTGTCCAGCTTGATTTCGATGTCAAGGTTCCCGACCACATCGGCCCCTGACGACGAGGAGTTGTTATATTCCCTGTTCCCGACATTGCCGTTGACTATCACCCTGTTGTTGAAGAGCTGCGTCGAGACGGCGACATCGAATATGTTCGTGCCGCTTTCGCTTGACTGGTAGTTCAGTCCAAGGTCCAGCGGGATGTCCAGTTTCTGAAGGATGTTGTTCAGCTGGCCGGCCATAATCTCAGCTACGTTGGAGTAGAGCATATTGCTGTTGTTCACGACTCCGGACTGCTCGTCAGGCATAAAGCTGCCTGAGATCAGAAGGGAAAGGAACTGGCGCTGAACCTTGTCGTCCGTGTTCAGGGCGGTCTCCACCCTTGACTTTGTGGTCGGATCGAGGTCCGGGACATCGATGGAGAAGGAGAGTTTCGGCTCACGCATCTTTCCGGACACCCCGATACCGCAGTTCACCACCCTTCGCGCGGAGACCGATGTCGTGTCGGCGATCAAGGTGGCCACCGAAGCCTTTGTTGAATATATTCCATTGATGCTCAGGTCGCTGTCCATCACATCCCCGTTGAAGCGGATAGAGCTTCCTTCCGAGATTGTGAAGTCCCTTTTTGCGATGTCCATAGCGTTGAAATGGAAATTGCCGGATTGAAGGGTGTAGTCCCCGTTGATGGTGAACAGATCCCTGCCGGGACGGACCTCGATGTCGATTGTGCCTTGGCCGCGGCCGTTCAGCACGTTGCCGGCGGACCGGTCAATCTCCACGTAGGCCTCGGTGCCTTGGTTCGCGTCAACCCTGAGCTTCAGCCCGAAGTCGCTGCCCTTGCCTTGCCGCTCGACCAGATTGTTCATCATCGCATCGTACGGATCGATGTAAACCTCCTTGAAGGCCTGCTTGAACGTAAGCAGGTCATTCTTCCCGTCATTCGAGGCCTTGTCTATAGGAATATGTATGCGTCCGTTCTTGTCTGTCCTGGCTTTGATGTCCAGCAGGATGGCCTCGAACGGCCCTTTGATCAGAACGTCTCCGCTGGCGAACAGATGACCGTAAAAGGCCTGGTTGTCAGCCTCGGTCATATCGATGGCCTCCATCCGGTTCATAGTGATCTTCGAGTCCATCCTGAAATTCTTCAGTCTGTCGAACAGTAGCCCGCCTGAGATCCTTCCCGTGCCGTCATATCTGTCCTTGATCGTGACATCGTCGAAGAACAGTCCCTTGTCCGTCACGGAGAACGGCCCGTCGGCGTAGTACGCCACGTTTGTGAATCCGACCCTCAG
Organism: Lachnospiraceae bacterium; assembly: GCA_963604455.1. GTDB lineage: Bacteria > Bacteroidota > Bacteroidia > Bacteroidales > UBA932 > Cryptobacteroides. Next base: position 8,492 of record CAVCRL010000071.1, read on the forward strand.
AAGGACATCGTCGAATCTTGTGCCCTCGCTGGAGATCGACAGATTGTCCAGTCCGCCGTTCACCTTCACCTTGCCGCTCATCGTGCCGCCCATCTCACTGAAAACGGATTTGAGGACCGGCGCTATGTAGCCTACGTTCAGTCTGTCAAGGGTCGCGGAGGCGTTGACACTGCGGTCTTTGAGGAAATAATCACCGGCGATGTCAAGCGTTCTGGCTCCGTCAATGTCATTCTTGGCGAGGAATCTCATCTTGCCGTCGTCCAGCGATCCCGCCAGTCGTAGTGTGCCCATCCGCTGCCCGGCCACTTCTGTGGAATCGGAGGTGAGATTCATCATCATCCCGGCGTTGCCGTTCCACGGAGATGAGATGATGGCGTGTCCGGTAGCGAGTCCTGAGATACCGAAGCTGTCACCGAGGAATTTGTTCAGCAGCCCAAGGTCGAACTTCACGAGATTGACCGAAAGAGTGTCTTTCTTTGTGAATGAATATCCTCCGTTGACCTTCACGGACTGGTCCGCGCATCTGGCCACAAGATTGTCCACCTTTATGTCCTTGCCGATGATGTCGATGGCGGATTCCGTCACATCCCAGGCAGCGTCATCGTACCAGATGTAGGATGGCAGCGTGCGTCCGTGGATGGCCAGGTCTCCGTTGTGCTCCCGTCCGATATTGCCGGAGAGATAGAGCTCGCCCTTGTTGGCGAGGTCCGTTCCGTTGTCATAGGTGAATCCGGCGCCGAAGCCGTTGTCCTTGGCATAGAGCATCAAGTTGTCTTTCAGTAGATTGAGCCCTGACACTGAGATCGCCGAGAAACCAGCTATGGCGTTGAGGCTGCTGTCCCTGTTGTCCAGCGCGAGGTCAACGTCCTTGAGATAATTCTTGCCGATGGCAATCCTTGGGGATTTGACCGAGGCCGTGACGTTCCCGTCCTTGGTGACATTCAGACGTATTTTCGTGCCTTGGGCCACATACAGTCCCGGCTTGACGAAAGAGAGGATGTCCCTTGCGTCTCCGACATCGAGGCCGAGGTCATATTCATCGCCTTTCCATTCCGGGAGATTCCCTTTGTACAGGGCCGGCAGCTCCCTTTGCACGGTAAGGCTCTGAACGTCCTTGATCAGCCCGGTGAACGGTTTGGTTCCGATGTAATTGCCGTTGGCGAAGCTGGACGTGAGGTTCACACGGTTGACATTGTTGTTGGAATGTGACTTGATGCAGATGTCTCCGATTTCGTGCCAGCCTTGGTCGTTTTCCAGGGTCAGCCCGAGTATGTCAAGGTCGCCGATCAGGTCTCCGCGGCTGATGTTCATATAGTTGGCGTTGACGCGGCCGGAAATCTTTGAGTTCTCCCGCTTGTCCAGCCTCAATGCGTGCAGGTCAGCGTAACCGATTGACGCATAGAACTTGTACAATCCGTTTCTGGTTTTGTCCGAAAGTGTGAACAGGCCTTGGAACAGGAAGTTGAGGTTCGGGTCGCTGCAGACGATGCGTCCGTCGAAAGCGTTGTCTGAATATGTCCCGGCGGCCGCGATGTTGGAGTAGTTGTAGCCAAGCGCTGACATCCTGTCCACGTGCAGGGAATCGATCCGCAGGCTGGTCTGGCCTTTCCCGAGGGTCATATCCATTGCCCCGCGCATCGTGAGCTCCCCGAGCTGCTTCACCCCGGCCAGCTTCCCTATGTTGAGATTGCGGGTTGTGATATTCCCGCCGAACCCCATCGTCTTTCTCTTGTCGATAAGGTTCCGCACATCGGCGTCAGCAGTGACAGAACCAAGCGGGGAGGAAATCTTTCCCTTCACTTTCAATTTGTTGAGAGTCCCTTTCGCACTTCCGTCGAATGTGAGCCGTGTGTCGGGAGCGAATCGGGACAGATCAACCTTGGCGCTTGGAGCGAATCCCCTGATGAACATCCCGAGGCCGGCTGACGTGAACCCAAGGCCGTCAACGTCGAAGTCCATCAGCATATCGTTGACTTTCGGAAGTCTGGACAGCCTTCCGTCAACCTTTCCGGAAACCCCGCTGTACGCCTCTGAAAAGTCGAATTTTCCTATAATCAGATCGCTGACGGGGCCGTTGACATCTGCGTTCCTGACATTGATGACGGAATTCATCCTGCGCAGCGACGGCGCGAAATAGGAGATGCTCTTGAAATCAACCCTGCTGCTGAAGATTCTTCCTGTCATCCGGACTTCGTCCAGATAGTGCGAGAACGAACGGATGCTGTCATATTCCATTGAATATTCAGTCATCCTTATGTCCGACCACGTGTCCTGCAGGTGGAGGTTGCGGATGAGGGTCTTGCCTTTCTCGATCGTTGTTTTTCCGGACATCGCCAAAATGTCGTAGCCGCTTCGCTCGCTGGCCTTCAGACTCTCCACCGTGCCTTCGACCCGCCCGCCGCTGAACTTGATGTCGCGCGCCTGAAGAATATGAGCGGTCACGTCAAGGTTTTTCCAATCAATGCCATATTCCCGTAAAGGGCTGTCGCTGCCGAGGTTGAGGAGTCTGAACCTGAAGTTTTTAATGTTGGTGCGGTCCGCGTTGATCTCCAGCGACATCGGTTTCTTCTCCTTCTTCCCGTCCGGCTTTTTGAAGAAGCGGCTGATGTTGCTTCCACGCTCGTCCTTTGCGAGGGAGAAGGATCCGTCGCTGACGCTGAGCCTTTTGACATTAATCGTCCCGTTGTTTCGTAACCCTTTGAGTGACAATGTGACAACGATGGATCTCGCGCTAGCGATAGTGTCAACCTTTTCGCCGTACCAGTCGGTGACTGGCTCGTTGTCAATCAGCGCCACATCCTTGAGCACCAAGGCGGTGAAGGGCTTGATGTGTATTTTCGAGAACTCGATCCGTCCGTTGAGGATCCCGTCCAGCGACCCGATCACCTTTCTGGCCACAAAAGTCTGGACCGCCGGGGTCTGCAACAGAATCCAGCAGGCGAACAGCAGCGAAGCCACTGCCACAATGATACCCCAGAATATCTTTAGAGCCTTTTTCACCAACAACAAAGATACTAAATATCCGTTGGATTGCCGAAAATAGTTGTATCTTTGCTGACCAGAACAAATGTCTTTGAAGAATATGTCGGATTATATCCTTGGAATCGAATCGAGCTGCGACGACACATCGGCCGCCGTGATCAAGGACGGATTCCTGCTCTCCAATGTGATCGCGAGCCAGCAGGTCCACAAGGATTATGGGGGAGTCGTTCCTGAACTTGCCTCCAGAGCCCACGAACAGAACATCGTGCCTGTCGTAAGCCAGGCGTTGGACAAGGCCGGGATCAAGGCTTCGGACCTCACGGCCATAGCTTTCACCCGTGGCCCCGGGCTTCTGGGTTCTTTGCTTGTCGGCACATCGTTCGCCAAGGCCCTTGGCGTGGCCTTGAATATTCCTATAATTATGGTCAATCACCTTCAAGGGCATATTCTTGCTGACTTCGTGAAGCAGGAGGGCAAGGAGAACCGCCAGCCGACGTTCCCGTACCTCTGTCTGTTGGTCTCCGGAGGCAACTCGCAGATTGTCAAGGTGAACGGGCCGTTGGACTACGAGATTCTCGGCCAGACGATCGATGACGCTGTGGGTGAGGCGT
>CAVCRL010000072.1:0-11937 GCA_963604455.1 Lachnospiraceae bacterium
CTTGATTGTATGATGAATATTATGAGGCGGGTGATTGTCTGCCTGCTAAAGTTGAATTAATGAATATGTTGTCGTTCGTGGAGAAAATAGCTGTTCGGTTGAGGACCGGGTGGTCGGATAGGATTCTTACTAACATCGGGTCGATGGAGGAGGCTGAGATCTACATCAAGGCGGGGCTTAAGGAGGCTATGGTCGGGGGACGGCCGGCGCTCATCCGGCCGGACATTGATTGGTCGGCGTTCAACTGCCGGAAGGAGTGGCTTAAGACTAAGCTGGCTGATTGGAGCAAGTGGAAGGATTACAATAACGCTGATTTGATCGGTGAGGGGTACCCGCCTCGGGACTCGAACGGAGATCCCTACGAGCTGCATCACATAGGCCAGAGACAGGATTCGCCGTTCGCGGAACTCACTTGGGCTGAGCATATGGGGGATGGCAACAACACGATCCTGCACAGGGCCGGCAAGGAGTCGGAGATTGATCGTGGTGAGTTTGACGGTGAGAAATCCGCTTATTGGCAGGCTCGGTTCAAACGGTTCTCAAAGTCCGAGTTGGATCGAATCTACTCGCTGTGACCAGATCGAATGGAGTTGCCAAGCGACAAAGATGGTCGAAAACGTCACCGGGTACCCAACAACCAAAATAACTCTGCATTAGATTACTGGTCAAATAGTTCGGTGGCCTGTCGGAAGAGCTCGTCGATGGCTTCTTTATCGCTTTGTGGTTTTGCCTGACGGGTTGAAGGCTCTTTCTTTTCGGGTTTGCTTTCATCCTTCCGGACGATCTCCTTCGCGGGATCCGATGATTTCATTGTGGCGTTGGCAGCCTTTGCGGATTCCGGCCGATTCCGGGAGTTGTCATTGTCCGAAGTCGAGTCGGTGTCGGTCGAGCCAATGCCCACAATCTGACCAGAGTCCACAGTATGGACCGCTGATGCCGAGTCTGTGCCGGCGACCCTGCTTGAGGAATCCGTCACACCGGAAGCCATATTGTTTCCTGGACGTAGGATCCCTGGACGTATGGAAAGCACGGCCACAATAGCGATCGCAGAAGCGATAGCGAGCCACAACGGCAGCCGGAATCTATGGTTGATGGCTTGTTTGACCTCAAGCGCGCTCTGGAAACGCTTCGATGGATCCCTTTGGCAGCATTTCCGGGCAACTTTGGCGTAGGCCGGACTCAGATGAGCGATCACACATCCTAACGAGAATATGTCGGTGCGGTAATCAATGCTTCCGCCCGCGATCAGCTCCGGCGAAGCATAGACCTGGGTCCCGGCGGAGCCTTTCAACACAGAGTGCGCGTCGGAATCCGACAGCCCGAAGTCGATCAGCTTGACGTTGTTGCCATTGTAGGTCAGCATTATGTTGGACGGCTTCAGGTCCCGGTGGATCACCTGCTTTGAGTGCATATATGCCAGTGCGTCGCAAGTCTCGCTTATGATCTTGGCGGTCAATGCCTTGCCTGTCTCGCCACGTGACAGGAGGCTGTCCAGCGACTGGCCGTCCACCCACTCCATCTCAATGCAGTTGCCGAGCGGCGGAATATTCACGAAACCATAGTACTCGCAGATGTTCGGATGGCTCAATGAATATCCTATCTCGAACTCCTTCCTTAGAAGGCGCTCATAGACGGTGTCGCCTGCATATTCCCTTTTCAGGGCCTTGTAGATGCGGAAGCGTCCGTCCTTGTCGGCACGCCAAATCTCGCAGTAACTTTCAGGGTTGCTGCGAACCAGCTCAAAGATGCCCTGTCTCGGGCTTTGAGCCTCGGTCGGTGTCTCGAAAAATCCGGATGCCTCGTCCATAATTCGTTTGAATATTCAAAGATAACTATTTTTGAATTAGGAATATGCAGACTGTCGTAAAATATAGCGGCGAATGCGGCAGGTAATATTTTGAAAATGCTTAAATTTGTATGCTACGTTTGTCAATGAGATCTATTCTTGGACATATTCTTTTGTGTTTGACCTTGGCGTATTGTCTCGGATTCAAGGCTTTCGCCATACCGCAGGGAGATAACTACGACAAGGCACTTGACAAGTACGCCTACATCTGCGACCGCTGCGTGGAGATGCGTTCCAAGGTCGAGTCCGGGCAGAGCATTCAGATGGAGTCGTTGGGAGCGCTTCTCGCTGAACTTTCGTCGCTCAGGAAGACGTTGTCCAACGCTTCGGGAAAGATGTCGGCGGCTCAGGCGGCCCGGTTTGAGGCGATCAAAGCGAAGTATATGCAGGGAATGAGGGCTTTCGGGAAGAGGCCGGACAGGCCGTCGTTCAGTTCAATCCAGAGGATAACTCCGGTCACTGAGCCTGTCGAAGTGACCGTTCAGGCATCACGATCAGAGTCGCTTCGACTGGCTCAGCGGCCAGAAGGACAGACGAAGCGGCAGAAAGAAGGCTTCAAATTAGCCATCCTCGCCGATGCCGGAATATTCCCGACTCCATCGTACGGAGCGATGGCGGTGATGACATTGCGCGGCGTCGGAGCCTATGTCAACTACCGGAGCGACTTCCGGAAGAATGAATATTCCTACACCTGCACCAGCGAAGGTGACACTGAATATGGCCGTATCTGGGCCACGGGTGACTCCCGTGTGAGCCGCACAGTGTCGACGGCCGGTCTTGCGATGTGGACCTCCAGACGTTTCGGTTTCTATGCCGGAGCGGGGCTTTCCTCATCCACCCGTTGCTGGGAGGACATTTCCGGAGAGTGGGCTAAAGTCGAGGACAAATCCTACCGAGGTATCGCCGCTGATGGCGGAATCCTGTTGACATTCAAGCCGGTGGCCTTGTCTGTCGGAGTGGTCTCCGATTTCCGAAGATATGTGGATGTCCAGATCGGGGTAGGGGTACGTTTCTGAATCAGAGGGCTTTCAGATGATTGATCCCACCCTGGCGGCCTGCTACATAAGAGGCCGTGTACTTGTCTCCACGCTGGATCCTTGAAATGTAAAGCGGGTATCCTTTGATGAAGTTTGTCTGCACGAACCTGTCTCCGGGCTCCAGTTTTGAGTTTATCGCGGTCTCCACCTCAAAAGCACTGTCTCCCAGATATTTCAGTACAATGAGCCTGTCGGGATTCCAACCGATTTCAATCCGGTCGCCGACTTTGAGGTCGCTTGCGTTGATGAATTCCGCCGTGAAGAATATGGACTGGAACGCGTTGCTGTTCTTCAGGTCCTCGCAGAACGTCTTGTAGTTCTTCTTGCCGATGTACTTGGCCAGAATGTCCAGGGTCGCTTGCCTTGCTGTCGAGGTTGTGTTCACATAGCCCCACATCCTCTTGAGGGTGGATGCGGAGACACCGTTCCCGGTCTCAGTCTCGATTTCCTGAGCCAGTGAATAGAAGTCCGTGGAGGTCTTGACATCCTTGTGGAATTTTTTCTCCACAAGGGACATCAGGTAATTCATTTCAGGGATCTGTCTGTCGGCCATATTCGTTTACCAGTTCTCTATCACAAATTTACTTTTTCCGGTGTGGATTCGCAAATTTTATTTCAGATTGGAACCACGCTTCGGCAGGCTCGGCGGCCGTCGTCTCAAAGCCGCCGATCTTGCCGAAATGCCGTGACCGGATATTCAGAAAAACAACTATCTTTGCACCCGGTTAGTTTAGTAAGTGTTATGTGGTTATCATTAGCGTTCCTGTCGGCGGCCCTTCTGGGCTTCTACGACTCTTTCAAGAAGGAAGCCCTCGGCGGCAATGCCGTCATTCCCGTGCTGTTCCTGAACACATTGTTCTGCTCCCTCATATTCATTCCTTTCATAGCTCTGTCCTATGGCACCACCGCTCTTGACGGCAGCATCCTCAAGGTTGGTGAATATGGCGGCTGGGCTGTTCAGAAATGGATCCTGCTGAAGAGCGTCATAGTCCTCAGTTCTTGGACTTTAGGCTACTACGGAATGAAGCATCTCCCGCTTACAATCGTCGGCCCTATCAACGCCACCCGTCCGGTTCTGGTCCTGATAGGTGCGATGCTGATCTTCGGGGAGAAGCTGAACTGGCTCCAATGGACCGGTGTGCTGCTGGCCGTCATCTCCTTCTTTATGCTGAGCCGCAGCGGAAAGAAGGAAGGAATTGATTTCGAGCATAATGTCTGGATTTATGCCGTGGTCGGTGCCGCCATCCTCGGTGCGATAAGCGGTCTCTACGACAAGTTCCTGATGAACCCGGATGGCCTCGCTATGGACAAGATGTCCGTCCAGAGCTGGTACAACATCTACCAGTGCGGAATGATGGGCGTGATGATGCTCCTGATCTGGTACCCGAACCGCAAGAAGACGACCCCTTTCCGCTGGAAATGGTCCATCATATTCATTTCCATATTCCTGAGTGTCGCGGACTTCGTCTATCTTTATGCCCTTTCCCTCCCGGGAGCGATGATCTCTGTCGTCTCGATGATCCGCCGCGGCAGCGTCATAGTCAGCTTCCTCTTCGCCGCCATTGTCTTCAAAGAGAAGAACCTTCGCAGCAAAGCCATCGACCTCGCCCTCGTCCTCCTCGGAATGGTCTTCCTCTACCTCGGCTCCAGATAGTTCGCATCGGTCGCTGAGTCTATTCCCTATAGACGCAAAGAAATTTCCCCTTACCGCAATTTTTGTAACGTGAAAAATTCGGCAAGGGGAAATTTTTTGCGCCCCTCCACAGCAATTATATTTCCAAAAAATCCGCCCCCGACGGGGGACGGATTCTTTATGAATATGTTAGTGAAATCTAACTACTTGCTCTGCTCGATGGCAGCCTGAGCGGCTGACAGACGCGCGATAGGCACACGGAACGGTGAGCAGGAAACGTAGTCAACACCGATCTTGTTGAAGAAACGGATTGACGCAGGATCTCCACCGTGCTCTCCGCAGACACCGCACTTCAGGTCAGGCCTCTTTGAACGACCGGCCTGGATACCGAACTCAACCAATCGGCCCACACTCTTGGTGTCGATGGTCTGGAACGGATCTGCGTCGAGGATCTTGTTGCCAAGATATTCTCCCATAAAGGTTCCGACATCGTCACGTGAGAAACCGAATGTCATCTGGGTGAGGTCATTGGTACCGAATGAGAAGAACTCGGCGGCGCGGGCCATCCTGTCGGCGGTCAGGGCGGCGCGAGGAATCTCGATCATAGTACCGAAGTTGTAGAGGATGAACTGACGGGTTGAACCTTCGACCTCTGCCTTGACCTTGTCACAGATCGCCCTCTGGAAGCTAAGCTCACGGGCTGAGATGGTCACAGGAATCATAATCTCAGGGTGAGGGTTGAAGCCTTCCTGCTGAAGCTCGGCGGTGGCGGTGAATATCGCCCTGTACTGAGTCTCGGCGATGAGAGGGTAGGACATATGCAGACGCACTCCACGGTGACCCATCATAGGGTTGACCTCGTGAAGAGCCTCGCCACGCTTCTCGATGTCCTCGACTGTGACACCAAGCTCCTTGGCAAGTTCCTTCTCCTTCTCCTCGGTCTTAGGAACGAACTCGTGGAGAGGCGGGTCAAGCAGACGGAACACAACCGGCTTGCCGTCCATGATCTTCAGGGTGCTCTTCACAGATGCCTTGATGTAAGGCTCAAGCTCGGCGAGAGCGGCCTTTCTTTCCTCGTCGGTGTTGCAGAGGATCATCTTGCGCAGTTTCGCGAGAGGCTGCTCGGAGTTCGCACCGTAGAACATATGCTCGATACGGAACAGTCCGATTCCCTCGGCACCGAAGCTGAGAGCCTTCTGGGCATCCTCAGGGGTGTCGGCGTTGGTCCTGACACCGATCTTGCGGAACTTGTCAACGATTGACATAAACTTGATGAACATAGGGTTCTCGGAAGCGTCCATCGTGTCGATCTTCTCTCCGTAAACGAATCCCTTAGTTCCGTTGAGGCTCATCCAGTCTCCTTCCTTGAATGTGACATCACCGAAGGAAACGGTCTTCTCCTCGAAGTTGATCTTCATGGACTCGCAGCCCACGATGCAGCACTTGCCCCATCCACGGGCCACAAGGGCGGCGTGTGAGGTCATACCTCCACGGGTTGTGAGGATACCGGCCGCGGCGCGCATACCCTCGATGTCCTCAGGAGAGGTCTCCTCACGGATAAGGATAGCCTTCTGGCCGTTGGCGTTGGCCTCCATAGCGGCCTCGGAGGTGAACACTACCTGACCTACGGCACCGCCCGGTGAGGCAGGAAGACCGATGGCGATGACCTTGGACTTCTTCTCGGAAGCAGGGTCGAGGATAGGGTGGAGGATCTCGTCGAGCTGTGAAGGGGAAACCCTCATCACGGCTGTCTTCTCATCGATCATCTTCTCGTCAACCATATCCATAGCCATCTGAAGGGCAGCCAGACCGGTTCTCTTGCCGATGCGGCACTGGAGCATCCAAAGATGTCCCTCCTGGATGGTGAACTCGATGTCCTGCATATCGTGGAAATGCTGCTCAAGTCTCAGACGGATGTCGTCAAGCTCCTTGTAAACCTCTGGCATAGCGGTCTCAAGGGACTGGAGATCCTTGTTCTTCTCGGTCTTGGTGGCCTCGTTCAGAGGGTTAGGGGTACGGATTCCCGCAACCACATCCTCGCCCTGGGCGTTGATGAGCCACTCTCCGTAGAACTTGTTGTCTCCGTTGGCAGGGTTACGTGAGAAAGCCACGCCGGTAGCGGATGTGTTGCCCATATTTCCGAACACCATTGACTGCACGTTCACGGCTGTTCCCCAGTCATCAGGAATCTTCTCGATCCTTCTGTAGGCGATGGCCCTCTTGCCGTTCCAAGACTTGAACACACCGCCGATGGAACCCCAAAGCTGAGCCTCGGCCGTGTCAGGGAAGTCAACTCCAAGCACTTCCTTCACCTTTGCCTTGAACTTCTCGCAGAGATCCTTGAGCTCCTCGGCTGTGATGTCGGTGTCGGACTTGTAGCCCTTCTGCTCCTTGAGCTCCATCATCATCCTGTCAAGCTGCTGGCGGATTCCCTGGCCGTCGGCCGGCTCAATGCCCTCGGCCTTCTCCATAACGACATCAGAGTACATCATAATGAGACGTCTGTAAGCGTCATAGACGAACCTTGGGTTGCCTGTCTTCTGGATCATTCCAGGAAGGGTGGCGGAGCAAAGACCGATGTTGAGGATGGTGTCCATCATACCAGGCATAGAGCTTCTTGCGCCCGAGCGGCAGCTTACGAGAAGCGGGTCGGACGGATCGCCGAACTTCTTGCCCATAATGGTCTCAGTGGCCTTCAAAGCCTCGGCGACCTCTCTCTTGAGTTCGTCCGTATAGCCTCCGCCGAGTGAGTAATACTCAGCGCAGCATTCAGTTGTGATTGTGAATCCGGCAGGCACCGGCATACCGAGCTTGCTCATCTCGGCCAGATTGGCTCCCTTTCCTCCCAGGAGCTCACGCATCTGTCCATCGCCCTCAGCGGTCTTGCCGCCGAAACGATAGACTCTTTTCTTTTTGTCGAACATATTATTAAGAATTTGTTTTATAGACGTGCCATAAATACAGACTACAAAATTACTAAAAAACTTTGGTTATAGCAATTTCGGAAAAATCAAATGTCAAAAGGCAAAGTCGAAAAATCAAAACCTGCCCCGGGCCTTGAAATGCCGCCGGGCAGGTTCTCTTTTTCTTACAAAAGGCGTGACGCGATGTCCGAAAGCTCGCTCCTCTCGCCGATTTTCAGGAATATGTGCTCGAACAGCTTCTGTCCGTCCATCTTCTCGTTCAGGTGTGACAGTCCGTTGGACCACTGGTCCAGATAAGGCTGGTCAATCTGGAATATGTCGCCTGTGAACACCATCTTTGTGCCTTCACCCGCCCTCGTGATGATTGTCTTCACCTCGTTCGGCGTGAGGTTCTGGGCCTCGTCGCAGATTAGGAACACCCGTCCGAGGCTTCTGCCTCTGATGTAAGCCAGAGGCGAGATCAGCAGCTTCTCCTCCTTGAGCATCGCCTCGATCCTCAAAGCCTCCTTGCTGGAAGGGCGGAACTGAGCCTTTATGACGTTCAGGTTGTCCATCAACGGCTGGATGAACGGGCTCATCTTCGTTTTCTGGTCTCCGGGGATGAATCCAATGTCTTGATTTCCAAGCACTATCGTAGGTCTTGTGAGAATGATCTGGTCAAAGTCCTTGGCCTGCTCCAATGCCGCGGCCAAAGCCAGCAGGGTCTTTCCGGTTCCCGCTCCACCTGTCATCGAGACGAGCTGTATGGCCTGATTGAGGCAGGCGTCCAGCGCGAATTTCTGCTCGTCGTTGCGAGGACGGATCCCGTAGGCCTCCTTGTTCTTCACCAGCACGATTTTCTCCCTGTCTGCGTCATACCTTGCGCAGATTGTGTTCTCCGGCCCCTTGATCTTGTAAAGCTGGTTCGGCTTCGGCTGGACGCTGATGACTGATTTCCAGCCAACCGCTGTCTCCGGGCTGTAGGAAAGGCTCTGGAGCGCCTCCGGGGATATTCCGTCAAGGAACTGGACCTCCTTGTTCGAGTTCTCGATCCTATCCTCTCCGATCCTGTCGGTCAGATAGTCCTGGACCTCCATCCCGGCGGCCTTGGCCTTCATCCTCAGGTTGATGTCCTTCGTGACGAGAGCGACGAACCTGTCCGGATTGTTGTCCCTTGTCCAGATTGCGGTCGCAAGAATCCTGTGGTCTGGAATATCATCGTAGAACATCCCTTTCATACTCTCCGGAAAAGGATGCCCCGGGTCTATCCTGATGTTTCCCAGACCTTTACCGATCGGCACGCCGTACTTCCCGAACGATTTTCCGTCGGTGATGCGGTCGATGTCCCTCATAAATCCTCTGGCGTTGAACGCCAGGTTGTCGTTGCCTTTCTTGAATTTGTCAAGTTCCTCGATCACAGCGATCGGAATGACCAGGTCGTTGTCCTGGAACTTGCGGATGGCCTTATAGTCGTGCAGGATGATGTTCGTGTCAAGAACAAAGATTTTGGGCTTCCTGCCGCCCCCTCCTCTGTGAGGAGTGTCAGCGTATCTTGCCATATATGTTATTAATAATGTCAGTCTTCTCCTTCCGAGGCCTGGCTGCTGAGCAAGGATTGCAGTATGCCCGCGATCCCGTTGCCGCCGGCCTTCACATTGACTTCGCCGGTGCCGGTCACCGGGTGACCCATAGGGTAATAGGCGATGTCCTGAAGCAGGAACTCGGCATCGACATAGTCATAGTCGGAGTCCTTGATCTGGATGATCGCTCCCGGAACCTCCGAGAACAGGATCCTTAGCTTCTTGTCCTCGCCGTAGGCGCTCATTATCCCGCTTATGTCGATGTCGGCTCCGACATCCCCCGAGCACATCAATTTCAGTGCCGTGAGCAGTCCTCCGTCACACACGGTGGCGGCTGACACGGCGATCCTGTCCTCGATGAACTCACGGATAACCTCGTAACAGTCAATGAAATAGTCTGCGTCTCCGATCTCGGGGAAATTGTCTCCGTTCTGCCCGAGAGCGTCGCAGAGAAGCGAGCCTCCGAGCCTGAAGTCACACGTGTCAAACGGCACGTAGATAATCCAGCTGTCTGGATCCGCGGCCAGTTTGTCCGGAACCGCCCTGCGCCGGCCAAGCACCGGATGCTCACTGCCGAACGGAGCGTCCTCTGGCAGGAATATTTCGTCTTCATCCTGGCTTTCGGCCTTCTCGCAGGCTCCGACCTTGAAGGAAGTCTGGCAAACCCGCCCGCTTTCCGTGAACGAGTACCCGCTCAGGCGTATTCCAAGATTGTTGATGTAATCCGCTGTGGCTTCGGCGGACGAATAGAACGCCGCCATATTCCCGAGAGGCTTGCAGTTCCATTTCCATCTGGCTGCGATGGTCAGGTCGCCGAGCTTGAAATGTCCGTTCATCCACACAGCGTCCAGAAGGGCCTTGGCGATCCGGCCTCTGGTGTAGGGATCCGCGTATGCCGCCGGAAACGGCCGTGGCTCGTCCAGAAGTGAGACGACAGTCGCAAGGTAGCCTTGAACGTTCTGGTTCAGAAACTTTTTCATTGATGGCGATGGGTCCGTGCTTTCGTCCACGACCGGCTCGAAGTCCCCGTTGCCCGGGACTGTCCTTTCTCCTTTGGACGCGATGCAGTCATCAAGCATCTCAGCCGGAGTCAACCGTCTGGAAACGCCGTCGATGATGTACTTCGAATGAAGCGCTGATGTTTTTTCTTTCATTCCGCTAGAATATGTCCGTAAATTTAAGTAAATTTGAGTTCAGTTCAAAAAACAAGTACATCGGACGATAATGGAACCATTTTCCAAAAAGAGTTACCAGAATAAGGTCGAGGCGATCTTCACCAGATTCCCTTCGGTTCAGAAAGTTTCTTTCAAGGATGCCTACAAGCCTGGGCTTGAGAATATGCTCAAGTTCGAGGAAGTCCTGGGTAATCCGCATAAAAGCCTGAGGACGATACACGTGGCCGGCACGAACGGCAAAGGGTCTGTCGCGAATATGCTCGCTTCGGCGTTGTCCGCCTGCGGTCTCAAGGTCGGCCTTTACACCTCACCGCACATTGTGGATTTCCGGGAGCGGATGAGGATTGTCGGGGAAAAACAGAGCGCCGAACTGGTGTCTGAGGAATATGTCTATGATTTCCTGTGCCGTTACGAGGCCGATATGGATGCCCTGAGCCTGTCGTTCTTCGAGATCACGACCGGAATGGCCTTCAAATGGTTCGCCGACCAGAAAGTGGATGTCGCCGTGATCGAGGTCGGTCTCGGAGGCCGTCTTGACAGCACGAACGTCATCACCCCGGATCTTTCTATAGTCACAAGCATCGCTCTGGACCATTGCGCCCTTCTGGGAAACACGTTGGCTGAGATCGCCGCCGAGAAGGCCGGAATATTCAAAAAGAACGTCCCGGCCCTTGTCGGGGAGTATCTTCCTGAGACGCGTCCCGTCTTTGAGGCCAAGTCTGCCGAGGTCGGCTGCCCGCTGACGTTCGCCGAGGATGTGGAGCCGTCGCTGTGGCACCGGAACGATGAGATTCTAAGGAATATGGACCTTCGCGGCAAGTACCAGAGGAAAAACCTCCGCACCGTGCTCGCCGCCATCGACATATTAAGGAATATGCCTGAATATGCCGGTCTGTCGGATTCCCAGGCTGTCGTCACCGCCATAGTCCGCACGGCTTCCAGAATGGGCTTTCACGGCCGTTGGGAAAGGCTTTCGCTCCAGCCGTTCATCATCGCGGACATCGGTCACAATCCGGCGGCCCTGAAAGAGAATTTTGCCCAGCTGGAGTCAATGGTGGCGGAAGGGGAGTGTTCCTCACTGATTCTGGTATATGCGATTATGGCCGACAAGGATCTGGATGGGATAATGCCGTTGATTCCGGCCGACGCCACCTGCATATTCACGAATCCAGAGATTCACCGTGCGCTTCCGGAGAAGGAACTGACTGGGCGTTATCGTGCGTTCTGCGCGGCAAACGGAAGGTCAGTGAACCGCATCTACGACGCCCCGAACGTGCGTCAGGCTCTTTCTATGGCGATCAACATTGCCCGTGAGACATCAAGGAAGCCGGACAGCTCGCGCTTCTGCTTCCCGCTGATCTATGTCGGAGGCAGCACCTACCTTGTGAGCGAGGCCGTGCAGATCCTGAAATCTCTCCAGCAGTAGGATTTCGGGTTGTTATAATGTCCAATTTCCTTGCAAGATTTTTGCAGGACTGGATTTAACCATACATAAAAGATAACATTTAAGATGAAGACGAATATGCTGATAACCTCCGCCTTTGTGGCGATTTTGTGTCTTGTGGCGATAACTACAGCCGCGTTTGTCAGAAAGGACAAGCGACAGAGCCCTACAAAGGACGGTCTTGTGCTGACGGATCTTTGGAAGGAATACACCGCCGCCTTGAACGCAGATCGTCCGAAGGAGATGGCAACCGTCTTGGATGCCATCATTTCGAAAGCCAAAGCCGAGCGTCTGCACTACGACTTCTACACTGCCGCCA
>CAVCRL010000073.1:0-11883 GCA_963604455.1 Lachnospiraceae bacterium
ACGGAACACATATGCTTCTTCCTAAATTCGAGAGCGAGGTCGAGGGCAAGGAGCCTGGCGATGAGTTCGCTTTCACCCTCACACCGGAGGAAGGCTACGGCACATTCGACGCCAGCCGACTCTTCGAGTTGCCAAAGGCAGCGTTCGAGATCGACGGGAAAGTTCGCGAGGATCTTCTCGTCGTAGGCCAGATCATCCCGATGCTCAGCAACACAGGCCAGGTCGTTCAGGGAACTGTTCACGAGGTAAAGGCCGACACCGTCGTAATGGACTTCAACCATCCGATGGCCGGCAAGACCCTCAACTTCACCGGCAAGGTAGTGAGCGTCAGGGAAGCTACGGAGAAGGAGCTTAAGGAAGGCCTCCACGGTGAGTTCCTCCCTCAGGAAGAGCACGAGTGCCACTGCCACAAGGGAGAAGGCGGCTGCGAGGGCCACAAGGATGGCGAATGCTGTCACGGAGAAGGCAAGAAGGACGGCGAGTGCTGCCACGGCAAAGGCGACTGCCACAAAGAGTAATCAAGGAATATGCGCACGGCGGTTGTCATACTGAACTGGAACACAAAGGAATATCTTGAGCGTTTCCTGCCCGGTCTGCTGGCCTCGGCCACGGACGGAGCTGAGATTATCGTTGCCGACAGTGCCTCCACGGATGGTTCGATGGAGATGTTGTCCAAAAAGTTCCCGACCGTAAGACAGATCCGCCTGGACAAGAACTACGGCTTCACCGGTGGCTACAACAGGGCCTTCAAGGCTGTCTGCGCGCTGCCAGACGCCGGAAATCTTGAATATTTTGTACTCATCAACTCCGACATCGAAGTTCCACATGACTGGCTGAAACCGCTCACCGACTGGATGGACAGCCACCCGGACTGCGCCGCATGCGCCCCGAAACTCCATTCGTGGTACGAAAAAGACACCTTTGAATATGCCGGTGCGGCCGGCGGAATGCTTGACCGTTTCGGCTATCCGTTCTGCCGCGGAAGAGTGCTCAAAAGAGTGGAGAAGGACAACGGCCAGTACGATTCTCCGGCCAAGGTCTTCTGGGCCACAGGAGCGTGCCTGATGGTCCGCAAGACGGAATATTCAAATATGGGAGGGCTGGACGACAGATTCTTCGCCCACATGGAGGAGATTGATCTCTGCTGGAGGCTACAGTTGGAGGGGAAGAGCATATTCGTTGTGCCTCAGTCGGTTGTGTGGCATCTTGGTGGCGGTACGCTGCCGAACGACTCCCCGTGGAAGCTGAAGCTGAACTACCGGAACGACCTTCTGATGCTCCAGAACAACCTTGCGAAGACATATTCATTGCAGGAAGTTAGGGAGCTGACGCCGGAAAAGGCGGCCGTCAAGGCTTGCAGACGCGCCCGAGGCACCATATTCCTAAGAAAATGTCTGGACGGGTGTTCAGCGCTGGTGTATCTGCTGACCGGGAAGAAGGATTGCTTCAAGGCGGTCTGGGAGGCGCACAAGGAGTTCCGGCGACTGGAGGTCAGGCCAGATGTCAAGGCGATTCAGGAATATGCCGACACGCACCGCAGGATTGATGTTCCGGCGCTTTTCCCGGAGTGGATCGTGCCGCTGGCGATGCTCAAGGGGAACGGAATTTTTGAATATATAAGGAAATTTATATGAAAATCGTCATTCAGGGAGCTGGAGAGGTAGGTTCGCATCTTGCAAAGATGCTGAGCCTTGAGGCCAATGACATCACCGTCATTGATGATGATCCGCAGAGGCTTGCGAACCTCAGCGCCATCGCCGATGTGATCGCCATCGAGGGTTCGCCGTCATCATTGAAAGTGATGCGTGAAGCGCAGGTGCAGGACGCGGATCTGTTCATCTCCGTCGTGCCTTTTGTGCCGCAGGATGTGAACATCGTGAGCGCGCTGCTCGCCAAGAACCTCGGAGCAAAGAAAGTGACAGCCCGGATTGACGACAACGATTTTCTCTCAGCCGAGAACAAGCTGCTGTTCAAGCAGATGGGCATCGAGTTGATGTTCTATCCCGAAAGGCTCGCCGCCGACGAGATATTTGACCTGCTGAAGCACTCGTCCTCGACCGAGTCGATGGATTTCGCCCGGGGAAAGCTTCAAGTCGAGGTGTTCAAACTGGAGGAGGACTCCCCTCTTCTTGATATGAAGCTCGCCGAGTTCGCCGCCATAGCGACAAGTGACGAGTTGCAGTTCCGTGTGATCGCCATCTCCCGTGGCGGCAAGACCATTATGCCTAAGTACGACACCAAGTTTATGTTCAACGACTTGGTCTTCATCATCACCACCCGCGAAGGTATGGCATTCCTGATGAAGTTCCTCGGCAAGAGCAACATAGAGATCGACAAGGTGATGATCCTCGGCGGCTCGGACATCGCCGAGCTGGTCGCCGCAAGGCTCAGCCAGAAAATCAGTTCCGTGAAGATTCTGGAGCGGGACAAGGAGCGTGGAATGATCCTGTCGGAAAGGTTGCCGGACAATGTGATCGTCGTGATCGGTGACGGCAGGAACTCAGACCTGCTTCTTGAGGAAGGGATAAAGGACTACGACGCTTTCCTGGCACTGACCGGCAACGATGAGGCCAACGTGCTTGCCTGCGTCGTGGCGAAGAAATTCGGAATCGACAGAACCATCGCCGAGGTCGAGAACATCGAGTACATCCACCTTGCCGAGGAGATGGGCGTAGATTCGGTCATCAACAAAAAACTGATCACAGCCGGCCGGCTGTTCAAGTTCACCCTCAGCGGCAAGGCCCGCCTGGTCAAGTATATGAGCGGCACGGACGCGGAGGTTCTTGAATATACCGTCGCCCCGAACAGTGCCATCACCAAAGGCACCCTGAAAGACATCTCGTTCCCGAAAGACGCCGTGATTGGCGGCCTCATCCGAGGCAGCGACTCCTACATCGCCATCGGCTCCACCCGCATAGAGCCTTACGACCGAGTCGTCGTCTTCGCCCTCCCGCACACCGTCAAGGACATCGACCGGCTGTTCAGGTAATAGTTTTTTTTAGCGACAGGGCAAGATGTGCCCTGCCACAACGGAATCGTATTCCCAAACGGCGACAGTGCCTTCCCCAATCCTACGACAGCAGCATTTGGTGTTGAAAATGCCACCGTCGTATGCGTTTTCACCATCAACAGGAGCAATATTGCCCGATAATGATCCTGTTGCACTTCTGTCCATAGACAATCATCATTGTACTTACATTAACCGGATTACAAATGAGGCACTTGAAATGATCACATCGCACCCGGTTTATTTAAGACACAATCATCGTTAGGAGTTGATTTACAGCATCAATTTCATTGTTGTCATAAACCATTGCCTTGTGAATTGCTTTCGTTCTTTGTACCTTTGGGTTGATTTACAGCACCACCCTGAATGGGATGAGGAGGACGTATGTTGTGAATTGCTTTCGTTCTTTGTACCTTTGGGTTGATTTACAGCACAGCCCCTCATTGTGTTGGTCGGGATGATGTTGTGAATTGCTTTCGTTCTTTGTACCTTTGGGTTGATTTACAGCGGGGTGGCATAAAACAAAAGGTTTGAAAAAGTTGTGAATTGCTTTCGTTCTTTGTACCTTTGGGTTGATTTACAGCGAATCCTTCCACTTAGCAAAAAAGAGATTCGTTGTGAATTGCTTTCGTTCTTTGTACCTTTGGGTTGATTTACAGCGCAAAGAAATAAGGGCTGATGATTCAACTGTTGTGAATTGCTTTCGTTCTTTGTACCTTTGGGTTGATTTACAGCTACCTGTTATCGTCACAAGACCCCGATGCGTTGTGAATTGCTTTCGTTCTTTGTACCTTTGGGTTGATTTACAGCTTGCAGTACACGTTGATGTTGGAGATGCAGTTGTGAATTGCTTTCGTTCTTTGTACCTTTGGGTTGATTTACAGCATACATCGCCTTCTGTCGGCAATCAAACTCGTTGTGAATTGCTTTCGTTCTTTGTACCTTTGGGTTGATTTACAGCCAAGAACTCATCGTATGATGATATGGATTTAGTTGTGAATTGCTTTCGTTCTTTGTACCTTTGGGTTGATTTACAGCAGATGAGTGTATTACCGCTATATGCCGTCTGTTGTGAATTGCTTTCGTTCTTTGTACCTTTGGGTTGATTTACAGCAAATCAGCATTTTTACCGTTGGCACGCTTGGTTGTGAATTGCTTTCGTTCTTTGTACCTTTGGGTTGATTTACAGCGGAGGCGGCCGAGGACAACGCCGCCATAGCGTTGTGAATTGCTTTCGTTCTTTGTACCTTTGGGTTGATTTACAGCGCATCAGCAGGAGCAGCGGCCAACTGCTGCGTTGTGAATTGCTTTCGTTCTTTGTACCTTTGGGTTGATTTACAGCACGGTCTTCGACCTACCACGCAGCAAGACCGTTGTGAATTGCTTTCGTTCTTTGTACCTTTGGGTTGATTTACAGCCTTGATCTGATGCACTATCCTGCGTAGCAAGTTGTGAATTGCTTTCGTTCTTTGTACCTTTGGGTTGATTTACAGCATATCCATAACATTAGCAAAAGCACCAATAGTTGTGAATTGCTTTCGTTCTTTGTACCTTTGGGTTGATTTACAGCTTCATAAACGCCGGAGCGGAAACAGACGGAGTTGTGAATTGCTTTCGTTCTTTGTACCTTTGGGTTGATTTACAGCTCATCAAAATAAGGCGACCACGCAGCAGTGGTTGTGAATTGCTTTCGTTCTTTGTACCTTTGGGTTGATTTACAGCTCATTCTCTGCAAAACAGTATGGGTCAGAGGGTTATGAACTGTAACAGAAAGCGGAAATCCCAGCCTTTTGGGGCTGGGATTTCTTTGTTTATCAAGGGTTTGTGATTCTGTCAAAAAAGTTCCAACTGCTGTTCGACCTGTGGGAGAGGAGAGGAATCCTTCCCGATGAATAGTTCCATACTGCCGAACTGTTTGTCCGTGATGTACAGGATACCGATCTTGCCTTTCTTGGGAAGGATACGCTTCACCCTTAGAATGTACACATCCGCACTTTCCTTGGATGGACAATGCCTCAGGTAGATTGAAAACTGGAACATAGAGAATCCATATTCAATGAGGCTCTTTCTGAAAGCCGAGGCGGCCTTCATATCCTTCTTTGTCGCCACAGGCAAATCAAACAAGACAAGAACCCACATAGCCCGATATTTACTGTATCTGGTTTCTACATTGATGGATAGACTATCTTCCGGCATACTCCGCTAAAACATTTATACAAAGAGGCAGTCGTGGTGGACACAGCAACCATCAAAGGACTCTTATGCCCATCAATATTCACATCAAGGACCGGGATAGTCAAAAGCCGTGCTTTTACAGTCTTATTCAGTTCCTTATCATCAGGACATTCGTCCATTATCCGAAGAACCAGCCTATCCACAAAAGGCCTGTAAGGCTCCATAATGTCGTCAGCCAAACAGTAGTCATTGTACTTGTTGTGGTGATGAATCCCGAGCAGCGGAAGCATTCCGCTGGCGACAAGAGCCCTTGCCACAATGGCTCGCAATATGGCATAGCCATAATTCAGGAGATTATTTGGATATTCCCCGAACTGGTCACGCACGAAGCGCACCTCAAACACATTTTTCCAGTAATATGCCGCGGCGCGTCCTTCCATATTCTCGGAATCTCCGCTCTTGACCGAACCTGCCCAAGCAAGCATATTCTTCGCATCCTCTCCCGAGACATATTTCAGCACAGCGGCCTGATTGCGGATCTTGCACTCAACAGTCTGCTGCCAAAGCTGCTTCTTGAGAGGCAGCGACGCATCCAACTGATTCCTGAAGCGTTGGTTCTGCGAAGAGTGTCCTTGAAGCGAAAGCATCAATCCTGTCGGAATATGTTTGGAGTCACAGGTCACCAATGCGACGTTCTCCTCCAACAATGCTGCCATCAGACCTGACGTAAACGTCACCTGCTGATTATCAACCACTACAACCCCGATATCTTCAACCGGCACGGTACGAACCTGCTCGGAATATTCTTCAGAGTCTTTCGCCGCGGGACGGATGACCAACTGCTTCATCTTGTAGGACAAGTAAGCAGGGTTTCCAAAATACAGGGTCCGTTTAATCATATTCTCCAACTGATACTATCTCTCCGATGTGGTTGATCCGCACCTTTACGACTCCCTTTAAATTATTGAGGGCGGTAATCCTCTTCCACGTAATATCCTTTAACTTCAAATCATCCCCCAGTGTCGTCTCCAAATGATGCCTAAAGCAATAATCCTTACTTGCCATCTTCTGCACCCTAAACAAATTAGGCCCGATAACCGAATAATTCTCAGGATCCATCAAATCAACCGCCCGAGGATCAAACCCTGTCCGTTCATTAGGAAACACGAACATCTCGTTGCTCTTCATCGTAAACAGGAACCTCCATCCCTTGTCAGCGTTATATTCTTTGTCAACAACAGGTAGTCCTGCTGACTTTCTCCGCACCGCTTCATAGAACGACACGATGTGCTCCTGAATATTCCCGTCCGCATCCTCGAATATCGCGGCGTGGTGATTATTCCTGAAATTGACATAATCCGAAGGAATCTGTTTTCCCTCCTCATCGCAGATGACACGCCCGAGATTGTCCCTCTTGATCCTGATAGGGTCAAGGTCGAAATTCTCGGCGATGGTCACGCTTTTCAGGACAATGCCTTTCTCCTTGTTGAACCATATCGGATTCTCGTCCAGATTCACGAACGCTTTCTTTGGATCGTTACCGAACTCAGCCAACCTGTCTTTGAGGATTCGACGTACCCTTCCATCCATAACCTTCTCAACACTAAGGCTTGGATCAATGTTTTTTCTGATGGAGTAAACATTCACGAAACGCACACACTTGACTTTAGCCGGAACCTTTCGAGAATGATTGGCATCCAACCAAACAGGATTCTTATCCAATGAGTTGGCACCGGTGAACGCTTTTTTGGGGTCTCCTTTGAACTGCGCGAGCCTCAAAGCCAAAGCCGCCTTCGTCTCACTTGACGCAACCGTCGCGATCACTTCTTCAGACATCTTCCCGTTCACCGCAACATCATAAGTCTCATAGCGTTTACGTTGCCCATAAACCTGTTCCTTATGCAGCAGACCACGTGGAGTGAGGCACTTGACATCCCTCACGCCCTCTTTGGTCCTAATATGGTTGATATTCTCCGTCATCACCTTGTTCTTAGCCTTGATCGACACGAGAATGCTTTCAAGTTGCCTGCGGACCTCACGCCTCATCTGGTCCAACGGAAGCGGAGGAATGATCAATCTTTTGGAGCCGGATAGATAAGTCTCTTTCTGCATTATCGCATAAATGCTGGAAGATTTATCACTCTTGGCATTAAGGTTATTGAGGTACTGGATATGAGCGAGTTTCGTAAATGCGATGGTGATGGCGTCCATAGCGTGATGGCGATGGTCATTCCTTTTGGTCCAATCCTTTATCTTACGAATATCCTTGCCGTCCGAAGTCGTGATTGTCTCCACAAATCCAGCCGCTTCGAACTTCGGCATATTCAGTTCCTTCATTACATTCACGAGCCCCCAGTCTTCCCGAAGTTTGTCAGTTATGGCACCTGATGTAGAGACCACCACACGGACATATTCAAGAAGTATCTCACGAGCCTTCTTGGCGATGTATTGAGTGTCCCTCAAATCGCGTTCGACGAATCCTTCTGGAATATTCTGAGAATCCCGAAGAAGATTGTCACGCTTTGTTCTGGAGATGCCGCCCGAATCGAAGAGATGGTTCACCCGAAGTCTATAATCCTCAAGCCCGATCTCCCCATACTTGTTCTTGACATAATCGAAAGCGGTGTCCTTGCCTTTTTCCAGATTAATATCCCTGAATTCCAACGTCTTGTTCGACTGGGAGTCATTGAACAGCACAGCCTGCGGGATGATGTGCTCGATGTCAATCTCACGGGAGAAGAGTTTGTCCGCCGGAATATATTGATTGGAATACAATGTCTTGTAGCCATTGTTCTTAAGTTCCTCGTACAGTTTGTACTTGACAATGTCATTCCGGCTGACGTATGCAAGATGGAACTCATCCTCAAGAATCTTCCGGATCCTCTCGTTCTCCTTATTGTTTGACGCGATGGAATCCGTGGCCCTCGCCCTTTCCTCCTGCGAAGACTTGAGTTCCCTCGCCAGCTCTATGTGGATCTCATCCGGCTTGCCATACCTGTCGCCAACCGCATTGATCACATTAACCATCTGATTGAGAATCTTTTCAACTACCGGATTACGGAGAGAGTTTTTCGGGATCTGATCAAGACGATCCTTCAGGACCTTACTCTCAATCTCCTCCTTTGTCAAGGATTGCTTCGAATGCCTGTACCCGGCATATTCGCAAGCCAGACTATATTCATTCCCGTCAATCATATATGGAAGAATCTTCCTCATCGCCTTATGGCTCAGTGACGCGTAGTCCTGTTTGAATGAGACTGAGGCAACGATTTTCGCAAGATTCTCCGGCATACCACAAATCACCGCTACCTTACTTATCAGACTGGCGTTGCCTGTCTGGGACTTATCTCCTTCGTATGAATATAACAGATGCCAAAGTCTGAACAGAGGCTGCCTTTCATATTCCTCCTTAGGCAACAATGGATCATATTCAAGAACATCCGTATTGAATCCGCTCCTTTCAAACTCGGTTCGCAGGATATTCATCAACTCCTCTTGGCGTAGTTTTGAATATTCATAGTCTCTGCTGCCGGCCAAAGACACCACTTCAAGGAATTTTGAATATAGTCTGCCCAAGGTTTCATTCCCTTCGATGGATTTGAAGTTCATCTCCAAATCCTTAGGTTTCTTGAACAACAACTTAAGAATCTCTTTATCAGACAGTTTGTCCTTCATCTTGAGGCACTCTGCCAATCTAACCTTGTCGTCCTGTTCCAGAGTGCCTTGTTCTCCCGTCTCTTTATTGGTGACAATGATGTTATTGATCTTCTGCCACATCCGGAACTCCTGAAACAAAGGAGATGATACAGGTGCGACCTTGCAACCGCAGATTTTCTGTACAATCCTGCCATTGATTTCCACATCTTCCTTCCTGCTCTCGAACTCGCAATAACTGATCAGACCTTTCTGGGATTTCAGCCTTCTCTGATAGAATATCACCACATCGCGGATCTCTTTTTTGAGCTCATCAGTCAATTCGGGATGAAACGATGCCTGCTTTTCCCAAATAGCCTCAAACTCATCAAGGTAGTCCTGCCTGTAGAACACTTTGTTTTTCGTGCTGAAATGCGGATCCTTCTGAATGTTTGAATAAAGGTACTGACCGACAGTCTGTTTGTTGAAATACAATTCCTTACTTCGGTCACTGATCCTGCCGAGATAACCGCTTGACGATCCAAGGTTTCCAGCTATGTCACACAGGACATATGCTACCTGTTCAATCGGCAACCTGTTCTCGACAGCCGCGGCCCGCCATTCATAGGCTTTAACCCTCTTGTCCTTGCCTTTGTTGTCCGCGGTGGTTATTTTGTATTTCGCGAAAAAGAGTTTTGTCAAAGAGGAACGCGTCTTCCCGTCAACCTGATTCCAGAACTCTTCAGTAAGATATTCAGGATAATAAAGTCGTTGCGTTTCCCAAACCCTGCGGAACTCCGATTTCAGGTCCGACGCATAAAACTCAGGCAAAACCTTGTTCCCTTTCTTGACAAGGCTGTAGCAATACTGCCCCGGTGTCTTCCCTTCTTCGTAAAGCAACTTTGCGACGGACATTCCATCCACTGGCTGTCCATCATCCTCCGCATTCACCTTTCGATTGCTCTTATAGCCACGTTTCTTGTTAATCATCAACAGGACACGTGCCAATTCCGTCAAGGAGACACTTTCCGTGCAGGCCTTTGAACGTAGTTCATAAGTTTCGAATGTTGACTTGTTGCCGTGTTCGGCCAGTATTGTGGACTCTTCAATCCACCCAAGATTCTTCAGGATTGAGATAAGCTCGTTTCTTCTCAGTTTGTACCTCTGAAGATTG
This sequence comes from Lachnospiraceae bacterium, assembly GCA_963604455.1. Classification (GTDB taxonomy): domain Bacteria; phylum Bacteroidota; class Bacteroidia; order Bacteroidales; family UBA932; genus Cryptobacteroides. The sequence goes on from CAVCRL010000073.1 coordinate 9,990, forward strand.
CGGCGCATAGAGCGTTTGAGCCGCCTGTCGGTGTTCGTGGTAACGGCTTTGCCTTTCTCAAACGCATCCTTTTCATCCGTAGTCAAAGGATTGACTCTGACTCCTGCCCGGATGATAGATGATTTTTCCTCATTATTCTCCGCTTGGTTCACCATTGCCCAACCAATGCTGGTCGTTCCCAGATCAAGTCCCAGTACCTTTCTCATTATGATGTGGTTATATTGATTTTCTTTTCCCTAAGTTACGCTTAATTCTTTAAAAGACAAATAATTTTCATAATTATTATGCATAATGAATATAATTGATTACCTTTGCGATTACAATAACGAAGCAATTCACAATAAGGATTATTCCGTTGTGCAAACATCTGGAGCGGGTCTTTGGACTCGCTTTTTTCATAATTATCCACAATCATATACCATCATCCCGGCAGTAATCGGTAACTCGTTGAATATCATAATGTGGAATCACACCAACTGATTCAGTGCGAGTTACGAAAGGCTGCCGGTCATTTTTAGAGGGCAGCATTTACGAATATATTCATTTGCAACACATTACGATTTACACCTCCGTAGCCTGATTCTATTGAGGATGGTGCAGGAAGTGACAGACGGAGGGCACAAGCCAGCAAGCCCTTTCACGCCTCTTTCGATTTGTGGATACAAAAAGGTGACAGACGGAGGATTCTAGCCGGCAAGCCCCTTGCACGCCCCTTTCCCTTGTGGGTGCAGGATGTGTCAGACGGAGAGCTCAAGCCAGCGGGTTTCCTTGGTGTCGAGTTCCGAGGAGACTTCGGCGAAACGGGTGGTGACTTTCTGGAGCTCGGCCGGGTCGGTGAGGCCACCGTTCATTTTGGACTCAAGATCGGACTTCTCGGCGGTCAGGGACTCGATTTCCTTCTCAAGTTGCTCAAGCTCACGCTGTTCCTTGTAGCTCAGCTTGCGTGGGGCATCGGGACGGGAAGGCTTGGACGAAGCACCGGCGTCAAGCGGTGACGAGGCTGAAAGCGGGCCAGCAGCCGCGGCGGACTTGGAGGCACGTTCCTCCTCACGGGCCTTGGCGCGTTTCTCGGCCTCGTAGTCCTTGATGAACTCACGGTACTGGCTGTAGCTGCCGATGAAGTCCTTGACCTCACCATCGCCGCAGAAGACGAACAGATGGCCAACAAGGCGGTCCAGAAAATGACGGTCGTGGGATACAAGGATCAAAGTGCCCTTGAAATCCTTCAGATACTCTTCAAGAATATTTATGGTCACGATGTCCAAGTCGTTTGTCGGCTCGTCCATTATAAGCAAGTTCGGCTGCCTCATCAGGATGGTCAGCAGGTAGAGGCGGCGTTTCTCTCCTCCGGAAAGCTTGCTGATGCGGTTGTTCAGCATGTCGTGCGGGAAGAGGAACTGGCTCAACAGATGAGTGTCGTTCACGGTCTCCAGAACAGTCTGGTTCTCATCGAACTGCATTCCGCTCTGGCGGTAGTAGCCGATCTTAAGTGACTCTCCCCTCTCGATCACGCCGGTGGTTCGACAAAGCTCACCAACCGTGGTTCGACAAGGCTCACCAACCGTGTTTTGACCAGGCTCACCAGCCGTAGAAGAACCAGAATCCGACTGGTCCATATTCCCGATCAGAAGATTGATGAATGTGGTCTTGCCCACACCATTCTTCCCCACGATTCCGACCTTCTCGTAGCGCTGGAAATTATAAGTGAAATGGCTCAGATAACAGTCTCCGCCATAGTAGAAACTGACATCCTTGCAGTTGATGATCTTCGTTCCGAGCCTGGAGGCCGGTCCCATCTCGCCGAGGCTCACACTGTTGGTTCTGTAAACCTGCTCGGCTCTGTCCTTCAGCTCATAGAAAGCGTTCTTGCGGTACTTGGCCTTGCCGGTCCTGG
>CAVCRL010000074.1:0-9782 GCA_963604455.1 Lachnospiraceae bacterium
CCTGGTCCCTTTTCTTTGAATATATCGGGAATATTCTCTATGCCCTTTTCCTGCGTCGCCTTCCGACAAAGGCTCTCGGTGTGCTTACGACATTGACCGGCGCAGGGCTCACCTGGTTCGCTGTCACGGATGTCTCCGGCTACGGCAGCATCGGTGTCGGCTGGACTCTGGACACAGTGAATTTCTGCGGAGGTTTGCTCCGGATGCTATTCCCTTACACAATGGGAATGTTCCTTTCGAGAATATTCAAGCCTGTCAATGTCAAGGCCCCGTTCTGGCTCTGCACTGTGATTATGCTCGCGCTGTTCTCTGTTCCGTTCCTTGGCTCGAAAGGCGGAATCTGCGTCAACGGAATATTCGAGATGGTGTGCGTCATCCTTGTGTTCCCGATCCTTGTCTGGCTCGGGGCATCGGGTGGCCAGAAAGAGAGTAAGGCCTGCAAACTGCTGGGTGACATCTCGTTCCCGCTCTACATAGTGCACTATCCGGTGATGTACCTGTTCTATTCGTGGCTGATCAAGACGGGGAAATATTCATTCAGCGAGACTTGGCCTGTCGCATTGGGAGTGATGGCTGTCAGTCTGGTTCTGGCGTTCCTCTGTCTCAAATTGTACGATGAGCCGGTACGCAGGTGGCTGTCAAGACTTGGGAAGCGTTAGTTTTTCTCCTCGTGAGGCGGAAGAGATTTCTTCTTGCGGAAAACAACCTGTTCGCTCATAAAGAAGTTCAGTCCTCCAGACACGCACAGCGCCAGCAGATTACACCATACGACATTCCATTTGAAAATCTTCTGGATCAAGAGCAGGAAGGCCATCTTGACCAAAAACGCTCCGATGCAGGACAGATTGTAGCCGCCAAGATGACGGAAGAATGACCTTGCACTCCGGCACGAGACCCTGTCCTTCCAGATCAAGAAATATGCGACGACGAAATTGGTCACGGCGGCACACTCGAACGAGATCGCCGGAGAGACGATGTACTGGCCGAAATATGTGCTGAAAACCCATTTGGAGAACACCCAAAGCACTACCGTGTCCACAATCGTCCCCAGAAGGCTCGATGCGGAAAACTCTGCGAATCTTTTGACTAAATTAAGCCACGGTTTGCTCATCACTCTCTGTTTCGGACGGCAAACTTACGGAAAAATTACGAATATGTGGATAAAAAGCCGATCTATTCAGTAAATTTGTTGTTCTGTCTGCGGCAAAAACAAGTTGACGCTGACGATGATATATTTGGCAATAACATAACGAACGAATAATGTCAGAAGAAATGAACATAGTGCGTGACCTCGCCGTGATCCTTATCTCGGCGGGAGTGTTCACGATAATATCCAAGGCACTCAAACAGCCGCTCATCATCGGCTATATCCTCGCCGGCTTCCTGATCGGCCCGAACATCAGCTTCTTTCCGGGAATATCCAGCGAGGCGACCGTGCACCAATGGTCGGAGATCGGCATAATATTCCTGATGTTCGGTCTCGGCCTGGAGTTCAGTTTCAAGAAGTTGCTGAAAGTTGGCGGAAGCGCCATCGTCACAGCGGCCGTGAAGTTCATCGGTGTGTTCCTGATCGGATTTGTCACAGCCCAGGCCCTGTCCTGGAGCTTTATGGAAAGCGTTTTCCTCGGCGGTTTGCTGTCGATGTCCTCCACGATGGTCGTGCTGAAATCCTACGACGACCTCGGCCTGAAGAACAAGCCGTACTCTGGAGTGGTGTTCGGAACCCTTGTGGTGGAAGACCTTATAGCGATCCTGCTGATGGTGCTGCTCTCGACAATGGCAGTCTCGCAATCCTTCGCCGGCAAGGAGCTGATAATGAATATAGCGAAGCTCGTTTTCTTCCTGATTCTCTGGTTCCTTGTCGGAATCTATGTCATCCCTACCCTGCTGAAAAAGGCCAAGGAATATCTCAACGAGGAGATTCTCCTGATTGTCAGCATCGGCCTCTGCTTCGGAATGGTCGCGTTGGCCACATCGGTCGGTTTCTCGTCCGCACTCGGTGCCTTCGTTATGGGGTCTATCCTCGCAGAGACCTCTGAAAGCGAGCACATTGACCACATCGTGGAGCCTATCAAGAATCTTTTCGGGGCGATATTCTTTGTGTCCGTCGGAATGATGGTAGCCCCGTCGGTGATCGCCGAACACTGGGCGATTATCCTGCTGCTTTCCGTGATAGTTGTCATCAGTCACATTATCTTCGCCGGGGCCGGCATCATCCTGACCGGCAACGGTTTGGACAACGCCGTCCACACAGGATTCAGCCTCGCGCAACTCGGTGAGTTCGGATTCATCATAGCCGGAGTCGGCTGCACCCTCGGCGTGATGAGGGACTTCATCTATCCGGTGATCATTGCGGTCTCCGTCATAACGACGTTCACGACTCCATTTATGATAAAGCTGGCGGATCCGTGCTACGATCTGTTAAACAAACGGTTGCCGGCCAAATGGATCGACAGGCTCGCCCAGATGAATGACTCCGGCAAACAGACCGCAGCCGAGCACAACGAGTGGAAAACTCTGCTGAACGCCTATTTCACACGTATCGTCCTCTATGGCGTGATACTGATAGCGATCTACATCGGATCAAAACTTTACCTCAGACCTGCTGTAGAGAAATTTTTCCCGGAGCTAAGCGTGACCATACATAAGGTTATCGAGGTCGGAATAACCCTTGCTGCGATGCTCCCGTTCCTTTTCGGTCTCGGAGTACATTCCGGATCCATCAGCAAATCCGCCCCTAAACTCCTGAAAGAGAAGCCGAGCAACATCTGGCCGCTGATGGGGCTGATCTTCGCGCGTTCATTCCTGGCGGTTGGAATCGTCCTGGCTGTGTTGTCGTCATATTTCCATCTCGCCGGCTGGACAGTTTTGGCAATCTTCTTCGCAGGCATAATATTCATTCTCTTCGCCCGCCAGTCCATCCATAAATATTCAGCACTGGAGATGCGTTTCCTTTCAAACTTCAATGAAAAGGAGGAGAATGAAAGGCGCAGCAAGCCGGTCGCATCTTCCGTGAGCCAGAAACTCGCCGACTACGATGTTCACACGGAGACGCTTACCATCTCCCCAAATTCCACCTACGCAGGCAAGGCGCTCAAGGATATTCCTTTCAGGGCCGAGACTGGAGCGAACATCATCAAAATCGCAAGAGGGTCAATGAATATGATCGTTCCGTCCGGCGATGTGGTTCTTTTCCCTGGCGACCAGATGCTTGCCGTCGGCACTTCCGCCCAACTCGAGTCATTAAGGAATATGATGGCATCCGCCGTCGCCCAAGAGGGTCAAGACTCCGTTTCTAGATTCAAGATTGAGCCGGAAATACTGACCGAGGATTCTTTCTTGACCGGCAAGACTTTGCGTGGCACGAATCTTCGGAAATATCATTGTATGGTGATCAGTGTGCTGCGGGACTCAAAATTTATCACCAACCCGGAGCCTGATTTCAGGTTCCAAGTCGGTGACACTGTCTGGATCGCCGGAAATATCAGCGAATTAGAGACTGTTTAGAGTTTGATATATTCAGAATCCAGATAAGGTTTGAGCTCGCTCCAAGAGATTGTGACCTTGATTATGCCTTCAGCATAAGAGGCGACCTCGTATGGCTGGTAGTACCAAGTGATGCCATCGCCGGAGACACCGCACTTACCGTTAGGCACCATCCCTTCCTGGAACATTCCCTCGAACGTATCAGATCCCTGCTCACGTTCCAGCTGCGCCTTGATCAGTTCGGTGACAGGCGCGACATAGCCCGGTTTGAACAGATCATTCTCAGTCACGATCTCTCCGGTCTTGGTGTTAATGATGTACGGAATCGAGTAATACATTCCGTGTGCCCCGCCGGTGTAGCTTTCACTGAACACCTGATAGGTAAGCAGATCCATAAATCCGTCTCCGAACTTTCCTACAGTGTTATAGTACCAGTTGCAGAAAGTGGCCGGAGTCCAGGAATAGTCGTCATCCTTGGAGTATGCAAGATATTCATCATAGCTTTCACCCGCATCTTTCTGATAGCCTGCGATCAAGGTGTCGGAAACCGCATCAGACGCTTCCTCGACAGAAAGCCCTGAATATTCCTCACCGAAGCAACTTCTGACAATCGCGTCGTTGATCTTCCTGCGCAGCGCCTTTCCACCCTCGTAGGATTTGTAATATTCAATGGAATAGCCGATTTTCACCGATGCCGAGTCATCCTGCACCAGCGTCTGCTCATAAGTGTTTTCATAAGTTGTGACCTCCGTCTCCTTCTCGGAGCAAGAGACCATCCCCAAGGCAAGCGTTCCCGCCACTGCCCAAAATGTCAGAATTCTGTTATTCATAGCAACATATATTAATTCTCGGCAAATATAGGCAATATTCCGGCCATTACTATGAATATTTATCAAAGATTCACAAGTTATTCTGATCAGGATTACTAACTTTGCCGTCGATTATGGAAAAGAACGAACTTACACGAAGGATGAACGGTTGGCTGGCGCTGAGCCCGCTGGCTGTGTTTTTGGTGACTTATCTGGTGTCGTCGCTGGTGGCGCACGACTTTTATAAGGTGCCGATCGCGTCGGCGTTTCTGATTGCGTCGGTCTATGCGATGCTGATCACGAAAGGGGCAGTGACTGAAAGGATAAGCATATTCTCAAGCGGGGCGGGCAACAAGAACGTCCTGCTGATGATCTGGATATTCGTGATGGCTGGGGCGTTCGCCACGACGGCCAAGGCTATCGGAAGCGTGGAAGCGACTGTCAATCTGACGCTTACTCTTCTTCCTGGGAAATGGCTGCTGGCGGGCTTGTTCCTGGCTTCCTGCTTCATCTCGATGTCGATAGGCACGAGCGTCGGGACGGTGGTTGCGTTGGTTCCCATCGCCTCAGGACTGGCTGAACAATCCGGACTGTCTTTGGCGATGCTGACCGGCCTGATTGTGGGCGGAGCGTTTTTCGGTGACAATCTGTCTTTCATCTCAGACACGACAATCGCCTCGACCACGTCACAAGGATGCTCGATGTCTGACAAGTTCAAGGCGAACATCTGGATCTGCGGGCCTGCGGCACTGATCGTCACGGTCATCTACGTCATCATAGGACTCAACCACGGAGCGACTCCCGAGATCGGGGAGATTGAATATGTTAAGCTCATTCCTTACCTGTCTGTCATTGTGTTGGCTCTGTGCGGACTGAATGTCCTGCTAGTGCTCGGAATCGGGCTTCTGCTCAGCGCTACGATCGGATTCGTGAACGGAATGACCTGGCTCGGATTCCTCGGCAGTGTCGGGGACGGAATCGCCGGGATGGGCGAACTGATCATCGTGACGATGCTGTCGGGCGGAATGCTGGAACTGATCCGGCACAATGGAGGTATCGATTTCATCATCAGGGGTTTGACCAAGGGCATCAAAGGCAAGCGAGGAGCCGAGTTCAGCATAGCCGGGCTTGTCGGGCTGTCGAATTTCTGTACGGCCAACAACACTATAGCGATTCTGACGACCGGAGACATCGCCCGGGACATCACCAAGAAATTCGGGCTTGACCCAAGGAAATCCGCCAGCCTTCTGGACACGTTCTCCTGCGTTGTGCAGGGCATAATCCCTTACGGGGCGCAATTGCTGATGGCCTCCGGGTTCTCCGGGATTTCCGCCGCGGCGATCATACCTTGCCTCTACTACCCGTTCGTGCTGTGCGTAGTGGCTTGTTTCTCAATCATATTCAGACTTCCTAAACGTTACTCATAATGGACAGGACCGCAAAGGTAACATTCGTGACACTGGTCGGATCAGTCGTCAACATCATTCTTACCGTATTCAAGATCATCGCCGGTGTTCTTGGACGCTCGACCGCGATGATAGCGGACGGAATCCATTCTCTGTCAGATCTTTTAAGCGACATAGTCGTAATTGTGTTCGTGAAGATCTCAGCGAAGGGAAGGGACAAGGACCACGACTATGGGCACGGGAAGTTCGAGACTTTCGCCACGCTGATAATCAGCCTGATGCTGATCGTCGTGGCGGCCAATCTGATGTCCGGAGGCATAAACAAGATCCGCCTGATTCTGGGCGGAGGTGAGGTCAGTTCTCCAGGAATGATCGCACTTTGGGCTGCCGTAGCGTCTATAGTCCTGAAAGAAATCCTTTACCGTTACACGATCATCCAAGGAAAGGCCCTGAACAGCCCGATGATGATAGCCAACGCCTGGCACCACCGCTCGGACGCATTCTCTTCCCTTGGATCCTTGATCGGAATCGCCGGGGCCATATTCCTTGGTGACAAATTCGTCATACTTGACCCGATCACCGGTTGCTTCATCAGCATATTCATACTTGTGATGGCGGTGAAGATGTCTGTGCCGGCGATAAAGGAACTTCTGGACGTGTCGCTTCCTGACGATGTAGAAGAGAAAATAGAGGCCACGGCAAAATCCGTCAAAGGAGTGGTCGATCTTCACGAGCTGAAAACACGACGCGAAGGCCCGGGAATAATAATGGAAGGCCACCTTGTGCTGAATTCTGAGATATCACTGAAAGAGGCGCACGACATATCCAAGAAAGTCGAGGATGCCTTGCGCAAAGAGTTTGGCTCAGAGACACAGATCTCCCTGCATCTTGAGCCGGAGGACGATTCGCAGTAATCAGGAATACATCCAGCCTATCACCTTGAGAACGAGCCATTGAGGCAGACGGCGTATGGCGAACACAAGAAGGCTGTAAAGGAATGTCGGAGTCACTTCCGGCTTCATCCTGCGCCTGCGCAGCTGTTTCAGTATGGCGTTGCCGATCACCTCCGGCTTCATCCCCTCCCGTTCATCCTTTGCCATCGCAGCCAAAGCCTTGACGGTTCCGTCATAGTACGGAGAATCATCCCTTTGAGCCTTTTCCGCAACACGACGAGCCTTCGTGAACCCAGTCTTGACATCCCCCGGCATCACGACGCAGCACTGCACACCGAAATCCTTGGACTCGATGGCCAAAGCCTTTGTAAATTGCAGAATACCAGCCTTTACGCAAGAATAATAGCCTTGATACGGCAATGGTGCGAGAGCGGCCAGTGAGGAAACCGTCACAACCCTGCCGTGTTCCTGCCTCCTGAACACCGGCATACAAGCCTGAACCGTCTTCACGACACCATAGAATGTTGTTGAATATTGCGCCTCGATCTCTTCGATGGATGTCTCCTCAATCGACCCGGCCATTCCGTTGCCGGCATTGCAGACCACCGCGTCCAGACTCCCCCGCTCACGGACAATCCTGTCCACAACCTCCGCGATAGCCTGTGCGTCATTGACATCCATCACCACCGGAATCATATTCCCGTTCTGTGAATATCCCTCCGGAGCCTTTCCGCTCCTTGACGCCGCATAAACCGTCATTCCGGCATCGCATAGCAGCCGCGCCGTCGCCGCCCCGATCCCACTGCTCCCGCCGGTCACAAACACTGTTTTGACTTTCGTTTCCATTCAGTTTTCTATTTCACTGTGTTATGTCTGCCATCTTATATAATAGAAGTAGCGATAACTCGCCATAAACCATTATCGTGACGAGCGATATAGCCATTTTCCACCATACGCTTTATCAGTTTTTGGACGGCCGATGTGTTGATGCCCAACGCAGATGTTAGTTCCGTGTAAGTGATACTTGGATTCTTCCTCATCAAACGTAGGATCCTTGCGGTATTTTTACTTCTGGTAGAAATGATCTCGCCATCATACCACCATACATCTTCATCTTTCCTGCTTACAAAGTCAATATCAGCCTGTATTTCTTTAGCGACAATCTTCTCGAAATATTTCAAGAATTTGCCAATCTGCTTGATGTTAGCGTGGGCGCCATCCGAAGGAGCCGCTCCTATAACGAGATCTGTTTGGTGTAATGCTTCAAGATATTCCTGCTTCAATCTACTGCGAACCACAATCATAGGCCAGCCGTGACGAGAAAGAATGTAGTTTACCATCAATCTTGCGATGCGTCCATTGCCATCTTCGAATGGATGAATACGGATATAACGGTAATGGAAAAGAGCCGCAAGCTCTACAGGACTCAAATTTCCTTTCTGTTCCTCATCATTATACCAACCTACAAGATCAGCCATTAATGCCGGTGTCTCTTGTGGAGAGGCATACTCGAAACGGTCTCCATAACGAGTGATAACACTATTGGGGCGAGTCTTGTATTGTCCGGCGTGAATCACATAGCTCGTCTGAGCACCATTAGGTAATGTCCTGTATTCAGTATAGTCTTCACGTAGCAGAGTCTTATGAAGTGTACGGATGAAGTTCTGAGTCAAAGGCACTTGTTTATTCGCAGCCTCTTCCTCCATCATTTTGACCGACACCTCACTTGCCTTCATATCGTTAAAGTCCTTCAGATGCCCCTCACCACTCACTTTACCGAATAGCAGCAACAATTCGGTCTGGCCGTATGTCAAGGTATTGCCCTCAAGATGGTTACTATTGTAGTTGTACTCTACAGTAAACCTCATACTCAACTTCCGTTTCTCATCTTCACTTAATGGTTGAAGAGAGGTCCATTTCTGAAATATTTCGATTAACTTCATATTCTCTTTATTGAGTTATCTATTGAGGCATCATACCACCTTTCATAGTGGTACGATACCACCTTTTATAGTGGTATTGGTTCACTCCTCAAAATTATTCAAATCCTTGACTGGTTCCGACAACGAATGGAACTTCAACTCATTGACGTATTCCATATTCAAGAAATTCAGGTGTAAATATAACAAAAACAAACGGAATATATTTCTTTCCACGGAAGTTGCCTATCAATGTATGTTTCGGGAATAACACAATCCCGGAAGTCTGACGAAAACTTCCGGGATTATATTCATTTCATTCGGTGCTTATGCCCTAAGGGCGCGCATAGCGTTCAGGACGGCGAGGACGGTGACACCGACATCGGCGAAGACGGCCATCCACATTGTGGCGATGCCAAGGACGGCAAGGACGAGGACAAGAAGCTTTATGAATATAGCGAAGAAGGTGTTCTCCCTTGCCAGACGGAGGGTCTTGCGGGCGATTTTCACGCCAAGGGCTATCTTTGACGGCTTGTCATCCATCAGGACGACATCAGCAGCCTCTATCGCGGCGTCGGATCCAAGTCCGCCCATCGCTATTCCGAGATCGGCTCTTGCGAGCACCGGAGCGTCATTGATGCCGTCGCCCACAAAAGCAAGAGTCTTTCCGGACGGCTTATTTTTAAGAAGTTTCTCTAATTCAGAGACTTTGTCTGCCGGCAGGAGTTCGGCGTGGAACTCGTCCAGACCGATGGCCGAGGCGACATATTCACCGACCTCACGCTTATCTCCGGTGAGCATCACAGTCTTTGTGACGCCTTCGGCCTTGAGAGCCTTGATCGCTTCAGCCGAATCAGCCTTGATTCTGTCTGAGACCACGATGTGGCCGACATAAGTTCCGTCCACGCTGACGTGCACGATCGTGCCATTCTTCTCGCAAGGTTTCCATTTCGCTCCGACAGCGTCCATCATCTTGGTGTTGCCAACGCAGACGGTTTTTCCGTTCACCACAGCGCGTACTCCGTGACCGGCGATCTCCTCCACATTCTCGACCGAGCATCCGTCAGCCTCGTCAGGATAAGCGTTCTTCAAGGAGATGGCGATCGGGTGTGACGAATATCTCTCCACGTGCGCCGCGAGATGCAGAAGTTCCTTCTCGTCAATCGTTTCCGGATGCACAGCGGTCACATCGAAAACGCCTTCGGTAAGGGTGCCGGTCTTGTCAAAGACAACCGTTCCGACTTTGGCCAAGGCCTCAAGATAGTTGGA
>CAVCRL010000074.1:10308-11504 GCA_963604455.1 Lachnospiraceae bacterium
AGGATTTTCCCGTCACGTTCAACATTGGCGGTGTCCGGCCTGATGTCCATCAACGCCGAGATAGACTTTCGGCTCCGGCCCTCGGCGATGTCCTCGAAAAGTTCTCCGACCTGGAAGAACAGCATCACGAAGACGGCCTCCGGAAACTGTGTCTCGGCTCCGGGAAGGAATCCGATGCAGAGTGCGCCGATCGTTGCGATGCTCATCAGGAAGTCCTCATCGAAGAAGTCGCCTTTGAGGATGTTCTCTCCGGCCTCAAGCAAAGTGTCGTAACCTGCGATGAGATAAGGGATTAAATAAACAAGGAGAAGTTGCCAGACACTGAGGTCGCATTTCTTCTCGACCAAGACTGCAACGCCTAACAAGGCGGCTGAAAGAATGATTCTTGCGAATCTGATTTTGTTTTCCTTTTCCATATTCTTTCTTTGACTTTGATTTCAACGGTGCAAAGGTCGGAAAACATTGTTGCAACTAAGTTGCAAATTTCGGTTTGGTCAAACCCTAATTTGCAACATATACCCCCCTGCACCCCCTATGGGGGATTTCGGCCTATGGCCGGTCGGCAGAAGCCGACTTGTCGCTTCGCTCCTGTCATTCTATCGAACGGAATACAATACTTCAAAAAATTAAGTAAATTTGTAACCGTGAACAAAGACAAAGACAAAGACAGAGATATGCCGAACATAGACCTGACAGAATTGCTTGAGAGGCACGGGGTGAAGGCCACGGCCAACAGGCTGATCGTGGCGAAGGCGCTCCTTACCGAGGAACGTCCGCTGAGCCTTATGGAGCTGGAGGACAAGATCGGCACGATCGACAAGTCTGGAATATTCAGAAGCCTAATGCTGTTCAAGGAGCACCACCTCGTGCACGCGATCGAGGACGGCGGCGACGGCACCCGCTACGAGCTCTGCCTGAGCCACGACTCCGCTCACGACGAAGACGCGCACGTGCATTTCTTCTGCGAGAAATGCCACCGCACCTTCTGCCTTGAGGACATTCACATCCCCCCTGTGACGCTCCCGGCGGGATATTCAGAAACCACGGCGAACTACCTTATTAAAGGAATATGTCCGCAATGCTCGGAGGACGGCTATGGCGAACAGTAATCGGAATGGAATGGCGGGCAGTAATCTGAAAGGTCATCTGGCCCTGCTGGCGGCCTACACGATCTTCGGCGTCAACATCGTGCTGAC
>CAVCRL010000075.1:0-11402 GCA_963604455.1 Lachnospiraceae bacterium
AGCCTACGGTGTTCTTCAGGCCGATAGCAGGACTTGTCGGCACCTATTCTGACGGCAAGATTGAATTCGCTGACAACGGAGCGGTCGGTGGCCCGTACGCTCTCCAAGGATATTGCTGGGTCGCCTTTGATTCGGAGGGCAATCCTGTGGGCAGGTCTGACGCTGTGATCCCGGTCAACATCTCTTTCGAGAAATCCGCTCAGACTACTTTCGTTGCCGCTAAGAACGGTGCGGAAACTTCCGGCCGTACTGTCGCGGACCGGACAGATGGACGTGATTCGAGAAGTCGGATGCTTTTCGGATTTGATATAGAGTAATTTGCCCCGCAATACGCAATAACAGACAACGCGCTCCCTGGCACGGAAATCCGGCAGGGAGCGCGTTTTGTTAAAGGATCAGACTTGTTGACTGATGTTTTGTGGATCAGGACCGGCCGAATCTCCAGGCAAGGAGGCCTGCCAGATTCTCGTCGAACTCCTTCCGCCACGATCTCTGGCAGGAGGTGATGTCAAGATATTCATCCTTGAGTCCGCTGTGGTCGAAAGCGAAGCCGAGCGAAGGATCTTCGGCGACCATATTCCTGATCTTGGTGTACATCTCCAGAAATCTGGCTCTCAGCGGGCCGCAAAGGACGAAGCCCTCGTCGCAGTCGGACCAGTTGAGGTCGCTTCCTGAAGTGCAGACACTTGCGGCCTCGATGTACTGCCTGAGCGCCAGGAATGTAAGGCCTGACTCGTTCAGAAAGTTTCCGTACTCCTCCCGCGCGAAGCTGAGCGCAAGGATGAAAGGGACTTCCTCTCCGGCCTTGTGACGTTTATAGACCGTGCTCTCAAGACTTTTGATCCTGTCGAGATACTCTTCTGCCATTTCCTTGATCAGGTCAAGGCTCATCTTCACATTTCCGCCTTCCGTCCAGGCGACAAGCTGGCATTTGTCGTTGTTCATACGCACAAAATATTTCAAAGAACATAATGGTTGACAAGACGCTGTCGGCCAACCACATAACACCGGCCACCCGGTTCCTGCCGTCAGGGTACAATGCACCCTCCTCAGGACCTTCGTCCGGCTTTTGTGCGTATGTAAGGAATGATGTGTCAGTGCATTCTGCTGTGCGATTACAATCGCAAAAGTAATGAATATTTTTGATAATCCGCAATGATATTCACATATATTTGTGGTATGCGGATTGAAATCTATTAAGGTGTGGCGGAAGATCCCGGACTTATGCATCGGGTGAAAAAAGGTGGCTTTCCGCACCCGACTCCAATCAGTGATGTCTTCCCGGGTGTATAACCACCATTTTTTCACCCGGAATAATAGCCACTTGGATCTGAACCGACAACGCCACGCCCAAGGTTGATGAACGAGAATCAGGAATGTCGCCCACTGTTCTGCCACGGTTTCCTTCCACTGGCCCGAAACTGATGTCTTGTCCTTGTTGGTACACCAGAAGCGTGTTCCCTGTACCAACAGCATCTCTTAGTCCATTTGGTACACTGGAAGCGCATTTCGTGTACCAATGGTGCGCCCCGGTATATTCGGTGCATACAAAGGCCTCCTCACGTACATTCTCTGCCCTATGGAACAATAGGAAACCGTTCTTCCAGGTATGAAAAGTTATGCGCACCTAAAACAGTATTCGCTTGACAACTAACGAGTTGGCGTTCCAGGTATGAATATATTCGCGCACCTAAGAGTCGGAGTCCTCGGCACAGAGCGTTCTATTAGTGTTCCTGACTTCCAGGTGCGAGAAACCATCCGCACCTGAAACGGCATTCGCTTGATAACTACCGAGTTGGTATTCCAGGTGTGAATATATTCGCGCACCTAAGAGTCGGCACCCCCGGTACGGAACGTTCTATTGGTGTTCCTGACTTCCAGGTGCGAGAGACCATCCGTACCTGAAACGGCATCAGCTTGATAGCTAGCGAGTTGGTGTTCCAGATATGAATATATTCGCATACCTAAGAGTCGGTGCCACCGGTACGGAACGTTCTATTGGTGTTTCGGACTTCCAGGTGCGAGTAACCATCCGCACACGAAACAGCCTCGGCTTGACGGATGGGAAAGAGGCGTTTGCCGCATAGATATAAAAATCCCGCGGGGCGTATGCACGTCCGCGGGAATATACTTGGTTGGCTCTTGCTTACTTTTCGTTGGCAGGGGCGAGGGCTGACCATACGACGGCGCTGAGGGCTCCGCCGCAGAGAGGGGCGACGATGAATACCCAGAGATCCTTGAGAGCCTGTCCGCCGGCGAAGAGGGCCGGTCCGATGGAACGGGCAGGGTTCACGGATGTGCCGGTGAGCCTGATGCACACGAGGTGGATGAGGATGAGGGACAGACCGATCGCGAGACCGGCGAAATTGCCGGCTCCTACCTTGCTGTCAGTCGTTCCGAGAACCACGAACACGAAGAGGAACGTGGCGATGAACTCAACGAGGAAGGCTCCGCCCGCTCCACCGGCGTTGGCCACGGCGTTGGTTCCGAGACCTCCTGTGAGGTCAGGAGCGGCGACTACTTTCGTGAGGAGGAGAAGGATCGCGCCGGCGATGACGGCTCCGATGACCTGACCGATCCAATAGCCCAGAGCGTCCTTCCAGCTCATTCTGCCTGAAAGGGCGACACCGAGGGTGATGGCGGGGTTGATGTGGCAGCCAGAGATGCCTCCGATGGTGTAGGCCATAGCCACTACAGAGAGGCCGAAGGCGACAGCCGTGCCGACTACGCCGGCGGCCGTGTTGCAGCCGAGGAACATTGCCGTTCCGCAGCCAAGAAGTGTCAGAACCATTGTTCCGATGCACTCAGCGATGTACTTTCTCATAATATCAAAAATTAAAAGTTCGCATTTTGTCTCGCTAATTTACGAAATAATCATTGGATATCGGTGATTTTTCCTAAATTTACAAATGATAGGAAAACGTTTTGGTTAGGGATCCTGATCAAGACAGACTCTAAACCAGTTGATTGTTATGGAGACACACGTTGTTATTATGGCGGGAGGAATCGGCAGCAGGCTTTGGCCTGTCAGCACTCCCGGAATGCCGAAGCAGTTCATCGATCTGCTTGGAATAGGAAAGACGATGATCCAACTGACGGTGGACAGGTTCCAGCCGGTCTGCGAGCTTAAGAATTTTTGGGTCGTGACCTCGGCCGATTATGTGGAGATAGTTAAGGAGCAGTTGCCGAACATCCCTGCCGGACATATTCTTGCTGAGCCGGAGCCACGCAACACCGCGCCGTGCATCGCATACGCCTGCTGGAAGATCTCATCCGTCCGCCCGGACGCCAACATTGTCGTGACGCCGGCTGACGCTCTGATATTAAATGAGCAACGATTCTCGAATATAATCCGCAAGGCGTTGAACTTTACCGCTGAAGGGAACCGGATCGTGACGGTCGGCATCGATCCGACGCGCCCTGAGACAGGCTACGGGTACATATTCGCGGAAGAGAAGCGTCCGGAGGAGGTCGTCAAGGTGCGGGAGTTCAAGGAAAAGCCTGACCTCGCGACCGCCAAGGAATATCTTGCCGCGGGGACCTATTTCTGGAACGCCGGAATATTCGTCTGGAACGCCAGGACTATTGTCGGGCAGATGCGCGCGCACGCCCCGCAGATCGCCGGAGTGATGGACAGGATCGCTGCTTCGTTCGGCTCTTGGAAAGAGAAAGATACTGTGGATGAGCTCTTCCCGACCTGCGAGAAGATCTCGATCGACTATGCGGTGATGGAGAAATCCGACGAGATCTATGTGATCGAAGGTGATCTTGGGTGGTCTGACCTTGGCAGTTACAGCTCCGTGAAGGCACATATTCCTTCGCCGGACGATGATCCCGCTCCGGATGGCTGCGCCGCAGATCAGGCCTGCAAGGGGAACAAGGCCATCGGCAAGGATGTACGGCTCTTTGACTGCAAGGACTGCATTGTCCACGCCGAGGATGCCGGCACGGTCATAGTGAAAGGCCTGGAGGGCTACATCGTGGCGGTCAAGGATGACAATGTGCTCGTCTGCCCTCTCGCCGACGAGCAAAGGATCAAGGAATATTCAGGCAAGAGGTAAGCTTACTATAATATGAGGTACGTTTTTATCGTCCAGGGAGAGGGGAGGGGACATCTGACCCAAGCCATCTCGATGGAACGGCTTCTGCGTGAGAACGGGCACGAGGTCGCCGCTGTCTTGGTCGGCAAGAGCCCGGCACGCAGACTGCCGGCTTTCTTTGCGCGGACAATCCAGGCTCCGGTCGAGATGTTCGAAAGCTTCAATTTTGTGCCGTCGGCCTCGAACCGCAAGGCAAGTTCCTTGAAGACAGGCTTGTACAATGTCTTGCATATCGCAGGATTTGTGCCGTCCATCCGTTTCATATCCCATCGGCTGAAGGATTTGAGACCGGATGTGGTGGTCAATTTCTATGACATCCTTGGTACTCTCGGCTACCGCTTCAGCCGCTTAAAATCACCGATGATATGCCTCGGGCACCAATTCCTCTTCCTGCACAAAGACTTCAAATTCCCTTCTTCCGGATATTCAGGCCACTACGCGCTGAACTTTTTCACGAATATGGTGGCGTGGGGCGCGGCCAAGGTTCTCGCTCTCAGTTTCAGGCCGATGCGTGATGACCCTAAGCGAAAGATCAAGGTTGTCCCGCCGCTTCTGCGCCCGGAAGTGCTCAGTCTCCGCAGGGCTGACGGTACGGATGACCCGGCTGTGCGTGACGGTGGGTATATTCACGGATATATGCTGAACGCCGGATTCTCGCAGGATGTTCTGGAGTGGCATTCTGCCCATCCGGATGTTCCGCTGCGCTTTTTCTGGGACAGGGCTGACGAGGCTCCCGTGAAGGTTGTTGATGAGACGTTGTCTTTCTATTATCTGAATGACGAGGAGTTCCTGCGACAGATGGCCGGTTGCCACGCCTACGCCTCCACGGCCGGTTTCGAGTCCGTCTGTGAGGCTATGTACTTGGGAAAGCCTTTGCTGATGGTTCCGTCGCACATCGAACAAAAGTGCAACGCTTACGATGCCACTGAAGGGTATCGGATGGATTGCGGAGCCGCGGAAGGAGTTAATGGGAATGGGCAGATTCCACGTCCGGCAGTGACCTCGGACAGTTTTGATCTGGACTTGTTGCTGCACTTCGCTGATAATGAGTTTGTAGCGGACAAATCCTTCCCTCAGTGGGCTCGGTCGGCGGATTCGGTGTTTTTGAAGGAACTAACTTTTTCGTAAAATTTTCTCAAAAATATTTGGATAATTCATCTGAATGCCCTACCTTTGCAATCCCAATCAAGAAGAACACTTCTTGAAAAGGTTGGAAAGATTCGTTAGCTCAGTTGGTAGAGCACAACACTTTTAATGTTGGGGTCTCGGGTTCGAGCCCCGAACGGATCACAAAAGGAGCTGCGCTTCTTTCCAGAGCAAAGGCTTAGGCCACCGCTCAAAACATAATGCTTTGCTAGCTCAGTTGGTAGAGCAACTGACTCTTAATCAGTGGGTCTAGGGTTCGAGTCCCTAGCAGAGCACGAAAAGGCTTCGGACATTGTCTGAAGCCTTTTTCGTTATCCGGAGGACGGATTTAATAAAAAGATTATGGACATATTCGAGAAATACGAGAGTGACCTGGTCGATAGGCTTGTGGAGCTGAGCACGGCCAGAGGACTGCTGGACGGAATGCTGCTGAGCACCCCTGACATCACGGCCAGATGGGAGCCGATAGCCTTGGAATATTCCGGTGACGCGGTAAGAGAGTTCAACGGTTATCCCGAGGTGGTGCTGGCCTGGACCGCCTACATCGGAATGGCCGTCGCCTGCTGGTGGGACAAGGATTGGATCCGGTACAAAGACCAAGGATATTCATCGCTGGTCGGCTCCAGAGGATTCGATGATTTGGACGAGCACGTGACCAGGGATATTCTTAAACATCCTTTGAACTCGAAGGAAGCGGCCGAGGTAGCGAAGAACCTCGCCTTTTTGGCAGGGGAGGCATATTCATTTATGATGAGGCAGGGAGTCGAGCCGCAGAGCGTCGAGGCGTTCAATGTCTTCCGGCACACACTTTCCGCTATGTACCGTGTCGGCGCGGCGCTGGAACTCAAGGCCTTGCATTACAAGATGGAGAAAATTTAGGTGGTGTTATGGCGAAGACATTGCATAGTTTGAAGGATCTGAAAGGGCTGATTCCTAAGGATGAGCCGGTCAAGCCTGCTGTCAAGGCAAAGCATTGTGAGAAGCCCTCTGAGCCGGTCAAGGTCAATTCTGATCCGAAGGTAGGGGACAGGGTGGTGCTGATGGAATCCGATGAGCACGGAAAGATCCAGAGAATTGACAAGAAGACGTACTATGTGAGACTGGACGATGGTATGGTTGTCAGTCTTGGCAAATGGGATTTCGCCGTGACGGACGAGAAGGAGGAGGAAAGGCTGCGCAACTCGATATTCGCAAGGCGCAGGCCCGCCGCTTCCGATGAACCTCCGAAGTCCCGCTACACGGATTACGGCGAGATCACGGTTGACCTTCATCTTGAGGCGCTGGCGGGAGGCCGTTCAGTGCAGCCGGGGCAAGCCCTTCAGTTCCAGATGGATGCCTTTAAGGCCGAGATCAAGAAATGTCTGCCTCACCGTGGGATGAGAGTCCGTTTCATCACTGGTGTCGGTGACTATGTCCTGACCAACGCTATCCGCAAGGAACTGGACGAGGTCTATGCCTTGCGCTGCACCTACACAGTCGGCACGCCGGGAGTCACTGTGGTCACCGTCCGTTAGGCGATTTGTCAATGACATCTTTGACAAACTTCTTCAGGACAGAGTTGTAGGCTTCGTCCTCCTCCGGCATACCGAACGAGCCGGTGATGAAATGCTCGTCGCCATCCACAACGTATGTGCGAATGTCGTCGCTTACCGTGGCTGCCTTCTCGGTCAGTTTCTCGAAACAGATGAACGGAACCTGGCTGTCATCACGGCTTTGCATCATCAGCGCCGGTCTTCCGTGCAGATTTCCGATTGCCTCTAATGGCGTGGCCTTGAAGCCGTTGACCCCGAACTTAAGCCCGGCGTAAAGCGCGGTGGTGAGCTTTACCGGATAGGCCAGCACAGGCGTGATGAACCTCCCGAAGTGCCAACCCATAAAATCCTGCATTGATGAATATGCCGACAGAGTGATGAGCGCGTCGATGTCGTCATTCTCTCCGATGGAGCGGATCGCGACGGCCCCGCCCATTGAAAGCCCCATAACGATGACTGGAATGTCGGCATAAGTCGCTTTGACATATTCAGTGATCGCCTTGATGTCAGCGGTCTCATTGTAGGCCAGGCAGATGCGGTCCCCGTCGCTGTCCCCGTGCCCGCGGAGATCCGGCATAAGCGTGGTGAGCCCGATCTTACGGAACTCTCTGGCGTGACCGTAAAACGCTGTGACCGAAGGGTTCTCGATGCCGGAGATGCAGATGACCGCACCCTTGACCTCTCCTTCCGGTCTGACCTCAAGCGTGTGGATCCTGAATCCGTCCGCCGTAGTGAGCCAAAGCGTGTCCGGATCCGGCAACCCGGCCTCCTCCGCCCTGTACACCCGATGGTAAGTGACGTGCTTGTCGCAGAACAGATGCAGCAACACCGCCGGCGCCGCAAACACGATCAATGAATATACCACCCCCACGACAATCGCCGTCCATTTCAAAACCTTCTTCATAACCCATTCAATATTTTATGAATATCCCGAATATTGTTCCGCCGCCTCATCGCTGTAACCCAACGTGCATCCTTACGGAACCATATTGCAAAATTACTTAGAATCCGCGCTCCAGCCAATGCCTCCAGGTGGACAACGATGTTGCGCAACATTTTGATTCTCAGCTTGATTCTTGATGAGGCTGTGGACATTAAGCGGCTTCCCCTGTTAACTCCTGCCTGCTGGGGGCGGTCTGTTACGCAAAACGAGGACGGCTATGAATTATTAGCCGTCCTCGTTTTTATACTTGGAACTCCCTTGGGGCTACTGCTTGACGAAGAGGGAGGCGAAACCGAACATTTCAGGCTGGAAATCGTCATTGTCCCACCACAGTTCTCCGAACGGAGGCTCATCATAGTCCCTGAACTCAACGTTCAGGCCATCGTCTGTGACGCTGAACACAACCACGGCCTTCCCTAAGGTCTCTTTTGAGGAACTGAACGCCCTGTTGGCGGATGATAGCTCGTAATAGGTGTTGACCTGATAGATGTTGTTGGTGTTCTCGTAGAACATATTGAGCTCGTATGTGGTGTACTTTCCAAGGATGACTGGGTTAGGAGTCATATTCTTTGGCTCGGAGAGAGTCACTGTCGCCTTCCTGAAGAAGTTGTTGAAGTCTCCGTTGCCGCCAGGGGTAACGGTCACTGATCCGTCTGATTCCTTGGCGAATGTAAGGGTGAATCCGTCATTGTGGGTAGGCAGAGCGTCAATATCATCTTTATATTCGGAAAACCAAGAGTTCAGTTCGTCAAGGTCGTAAACCTTGCTGAATTTCCAGGTTCCGATAAGCTTGTCAGGAGTCTGAAGTCCGCGTACCGCAAGGGAGACCGAGCCGTTGTCACCGGCGATGAACCTGGAATCATCATTTGAGTTAATGGAAAGGATGGCGGCCTTGTCGTCAGAGTAGTTCGCGGGAACCGTGAACTTTACAGTCGCGGAGGTGCTCCCGGCCTTAAGAACCGCGTATGGAGCCATTGCAGGCGAGGTTTTGGTCTCGGCCTCCGTCGGAACGAACTGTAGGTCTGACGTGCCTTCGCCGGCGATGGTGAGCGGAATCACGATATCCTTGTCGGATCTGAAATCCTTGCCGGAAACGGTTCCTATAACATTGATGGTCGCGATATAACTTTCAAGCACATAGCCTCTTGCCATACTGAATGAGCAGACAAGACCCTCCTGGGCGTCAGGAGCGACGACGGCAACGGTTCTCGTGCCAAGATCATAGCCGGCCGGAGCGGTTAATGAAAGGCTGATCTGCTTGCCTTCTGAGAGCGCCAGATTGGTGATGGTTATGGAGCCGGAAGTCTCTCCGGCGGCGATGGTCACAGACTGTGCCGAGGCTTCATATTCCTTTCCGGCCTCCGCGTCACCGCTGAAGACAACAGGAACAGTCACTGAAGAAGAGACCGGTTCGTTCGTAGTGACGAAGACTTCCACGCTTCCTTTCTCATAGACCGTGTAAAGACTCTTCGCAAATTCGACTGTCGGTTTGTCATCCTTTTGGCAGGATGAGATCGTAACGGCCGCCGCGGCCGCTGCAACAAATGTCAGAAATCTTCTAAACATACTGCATAAAATATTTAAACAACTATAATACACTACTGCTTTTGTCGCATTCTGAGCCTTTCCGCTTTCAAATGCTAACTTCACTCGCCGGTGTTGGCCTTTACGGCTGCCTCATACTCCGCCTTTATGGCCTGAACCTCCTCCCTTTCGGCCGCCGTTGGGATCTCTCCTTTCGGTTTGATATAGCTTTTGGAGGCATCGGAGGTCTTCGGCGGAAGCTCATTATAGGAACATCCACAAAGGGTTGTGCCGACAAAAACGGCGACTAATATAGCAAATATATTTCTTTTTGTGTTCATAATGCTTGAAAAATGTAAGTGACACCTAATAAACATAGCCAGGGTTCTGCTCAAGCCCTGGGTTCAGATCAACATCCGATTTCGAGATCGGGGAAGTGTAAAGGTACTCTTTCGTGGTGTATTTCAATCCGTTGCTGATAACCCACCACTCCGGAGATCCGTTGCGCTTGAGCTCGTACCAGCGGTCTCCTTCCATATACAATTCCTTACGCCTTTCATCGAATATGGTCTGGAGCAGGGGAGTGACGGCGTTGCCCTGACAATCCACAACGATCCTGTCTCCTTCCCGGACCTCCGGAAGTGAGGCCATAGTCAGGTCTGTCACGCCCTCGATCCTGTTCCTGCGCAGTTCGTTCAGCCATTTGAGAGCCGAGGCGTTGTCACCTTTGTGGTAATATGCCTCCGAGAGCATCAGCACGACCTCGGAAAGACGAACCTTGCATTCAGGAGTCTTGACGTTCATCCTCTTCTTGTCAAAGCTGGCGGCGTAGCGGACGTCCTTCCCAGGCTCGTCACCGAACAACCTTATCAGTCTCGCGCTCGCCGGTCTTGAGGCCAGATAGCTTTTCGTGTAGCTGAAGTACCAGTCCAGTTCGCTGGAGTTGTTGATGTGCGAACGGACAAGCACCTCACCCTTGGTGTCATACTGCGCGTTGATCATCGCGGCATATTCCGAGATCGGGGTCAGGGATATTCCGCTGTGGGCGATGATGTCCTCGCAGATGGAGGTGACGCTGTCCCAATTCTGGCACCAGAACTCCAGCTTCGCCTCGTAGGCCTTGATGACCCATTCCGTGAATATGTACTTAGGGTCTGTCGGGTTCAGGGCAAGGGCGTTCTCGAACTGAGCCTTGGCATAGTCGTATGTCTGGCGGATGGTGCCGCGCGTCGGCTTGTCGTTGATGCCGAACCTGTCCACGATCGGAATCCCAGGCAGTTCGCCTGCATTGGAATCGCTCCACGGCTGGCAGAACTCCCTCAGCAGGTTGTAATAGACGATCCCTTTCATTGAATATGCCGCCGAAAGCGCTCCCCGGGCGATGTCCGAGGTCCGGTCTTTCATATTCTCGATCACGATGTTGCAGTCACGGACAATCTTCCAGCTTTCCTCGTAGGCTCTCTGGCGGCTGTCGATCTCCTCGCCGGCGAAGAACGTCAGGTTGGAGCTTGTGCGGATGTTCGCGTCCAGGTTGTCGGCGCAGCCCTCAAGGTGTTTGAGCGCGTCCATATTCCCGATCACATATTCATCCCCGCCGCCTTCGATGTCGCGAAGCAGATTGTGGATGATCGCCGTGAACTCCTCGTCGGTCTCCGGTATGACCTCGCCCTGCGGCTGGACGTTGAGGTAATTCTTGCAGCCGCTGACGCTTGCCATAACGGCAAGACCGATTACCGGAGTGAGTATATTCGTTAATATTCCTTTCATATTCATTGCTTTAGAATTCGATGTTGATTCCTCCTGAGACGCTTCTGGTGGTGGGGTACGTCGCTCCCGGGATCTCCGGGTCCATCCCGTCGTAGCCTGTGAACGTGAAGAAGTTGTTCATAGAGACGTTGAAGCTCAAGCCTCTCATCCTCAGCTTCTTCACGGCCTCGGACGGCAGCGAGTATGTCAGGATGATCGATTTGATGCGGACGTAGGAGTTGTTCTTCAGATAGACCGCATCGATGATGCTGAGGTCCATCGGGTTGTAGGACGAGAAGTTGTACTTTGCGTCGTAGTAGTCGTAGATGCGTGGGTACTTCACTCCGGTCGTGTGATCCGGAGTCCATCTGTTCGTCCTGTCTTTCTCCACGTTGAGGTGGTTGCCGTACA
>CAVCRL010000076.1:0-11391 GCA_963604455.1 Lachnospiraceae bacterium
TGACAAACGCTCCTGAGGCCGATGTCGTCTATACATATTCAGTGAAATCCAACGCGGACTGGTGCTCCGCCAGCGTCAATGACAATGTGCTAACCCTGTCCGTCGAGCCGACCGCCGAGAAGGCAGCCAAGACCGGGACCGTCGATCTCGCCGTCGCCTGCAGCGACGAGACCGCGGAGCTCACTCCGCTGACGTTGACCGTAAGCCAGAACGCGTTCTCTTCTGTCTTTGAGATGGTCATCGTAAAGCCAGGCACATTCAGGTTCGGTGAGGGCAAGAACAAGGAAGACGGAACGATGTACGCACAGGACTATGCACACGATGTGACCCTCACGAAAGGCTACTACATCGCGACGACCGTCGTCACCCAGAAGATTTACGAGGAGATTATGGGGAAGAACCCTTCATACTCAAAATTCGTGGGAGACAACTATCCTGTCAACAAAATGACTTGGTCAGAAGCTTGCGAATTCTGCAACAAGCTCAGCGAGAAAGAAGGACTCACACCTGTCTACACTCCTGGCGAGATTATCACCGTGTCCGACGGCTGGAGCTATATGAAGATGCAGGACTACACTTTCGACCCGGCCACAGCCGGCAACGGCTACAGGCTTCCTACGGAGGCTGAATGGGAATTCGCGGCTAAAGGCGGAGAGGAAGGATGCAAGAATCTGACAATTTTCGCAGGATCTGACGTATTAGATGAGGTCGGATGGTACACTGGTAACTCCAAGGTAGGGACAAGCGAGGCCCTTCACGAGGTCGCTCAGAAAAATCCTAACACACTTGGCCTGTACGATATGAGCGGAAACGTCTCTGAATGGTGCTACGACTGGGCCTACAAATATCACGACGAGCTTCAGACCACCGATCCTGCCACCGATCCTATCGGCGCTCCTGAGAGCAGGAACGGAGGCAAGATCATCAAAGGTGGCTACTACAGCGGCCCTGATTACAAATGCAAGCTCTGGGACTCAAACTATCAGGTAGGTCCTGAGACAAGAAGCACAACAGGCATCCGTGTCGTCAGATACATAAAGTAAAAGCAAAGTGATACTATGAAATTCAGAAGATTAACATACATCTTGTCCGGAATCGCCGCTCTGTTAACCTTCGCATCCTGCGAAGGCAGTGGCGATGACCCGGCTCCGAAAGTTGAGCTTGTCGCGGAAATCTCCCAGATCCCCGAAGGAGTCGTCTCGTTCGATCAGGAGAACGGAATCCTTACCGTGGACAAATCCGGCGTGATGACAAGCGCCATCTCTTTCGCTGACGCTAACGGCAATGATCTCGGTGATTTCAAGCTCAAGACAGACATCCCCGCGGCAGACAAAATCTGGTGCATAGCGACTTGCAGCAAAGCCCGTCTTTCTCTCTCGATAGCGAAAAACACCACAGCAAACCCTCGCCAGACCACGATTGACATCACCGCCTATCTGAATGACGAAGAGGTCAACACCTACACACTGACTGTTATGCAGAACGGCGAGAATGGCGGCGGAGACACTCCGACTCCTACACCTGGCGCCGGCGCCGAGATCACCCAGTTCATCATTCCGGGTCAGATCTCCAGCGAGATCAAATACCCTACAATCACGATCACAATGCCTCAGGGCACCGACGTGACAGCTCTCAAACCAGTGGTTGTAGTCTCCGAAGGATCGACTGTGACCCCTGCCAGCGGTGTGGCGCAGAACTTCACCGATGCCGTGCAATACCACGTCCTCAACGAAAAGACAATGGACAGCAAGACCTATTTCGCGGTCGTGACCATAAAATCTGACGGCGGTGGCGGAACAGATCCAGGAACCGGGAAGGAGACCAACCCGAACTTCAAGCCGTTCGATATGGTGACCGTCGGAGCGGGCTCTTTCATCCTCGGCAAGCAGCCAAGTGAATATTTCAAGACTGAATTTCACGCCCAGGATCAGGAAAATGCCCACAAAGTGAACATCTCAGCCTTTGAGATGGGACGTTACGAAGTCACCCAACGGGAATTCCTGCAGGTTATGGGCTACAATCCGTCAAATGACAAGAGCAATGACCTGTACCCGGTTTCAAAAGTGACTCTGTATGAAGCTATGAATTACTGCAACAAGCTAAGCGAGCAGAAGGGCTACACCCCGGTGTACACATTCTCTGACACAAAATGGGACAAAGCGACCGGCAAGGAACTGCTTGAAGCCACCGTAACAAGGAACAAAGAAGCCAATGGCTACAGACTCCCTACCAACGCCGAGTTCGAATACGCCGCAAAAGGCGGTCCGGAGAATGAGAAATATCCTTTCTACATTGCCGGAAGCGACAATATCGACGAGGTCTGCTGGTATGGGGATAATTCTCTGATAGGAGACGAACCTCATATCCACGTTGTCGGCCTAAAGAAACCGAATATTCTTGGAATATACGACCTCAGCGGCAACATAGAGGAGATGACCGGAGAATGGTATATGACACTGGACTACACTTCGGATGCGGAGGAGACCGACCCTTGGGGGCCTGAGAAACCTCGTGATATGGAAGAACAGCTTGTCATAACAAGAGGAGGATGCTACACTACATACCGTGCCAACTGTGCTGTGCATAACTGGCGAATCCAGAACGCGAACTGCAAGACAAACCAAAGTATCGGCAGCGGCTCCGTTGTCTATGACATTATGGGCTTCCGCATAGTGCGGTCACTCAAATAACATTCATAGGGTGCCTTGAAGCTTCTATAAGCTCGGCGACCATCAAAAAAGAGGAGGGCACTCTTTGGAATGTCCTCCTCTTATTTTATCCCACAAAAAAACGCAATCTATTTCAACGCATCCAGCCGGGCCTGGGCGGAAGCCTTTTCGGTCTCGTCGGGGGTGACACGGACGAGCATCGGAAGGTACTTCTTCTCCAACTTGAGGTTCTTGTCGCTGCGGGCGAGCAGGACACAGTTCTTGATGGCGGTGTAGTCGTCCGGATTTTTCTTCAAGACCTTGTTGTACATCTTGAGGGCCGCCTTGCTGTCGTGCTTATAGACAAGATAATACGAGCCAATGTTGGTCATATAGACCGCATTGCCGGGATAGTAGCCCAACATTTTCTCGGACAGTTCCTTGAAAGCCTCGAAGCAATGCGGAGTGCCTATCTTGAAGAAAGCGTAGCAATATTCCTGCATCACGGAAGGGAAAAGGTCATCGTTCCGCTCTACACCGGGATATTCCCAGACGGGGTGGCTGTGGCCATTGTAGTCGATCAGCGCCTTCAGGCCGGCGAGAGCCATATCCGGGCTGTCCTTCTCGTAACCGATCAAAGAGGAGATCTTGAACAAACGCAAGTCCAAACGGTCCGGATTCAATTCGATGGCTTTCTCTATGGCCTGGGTGGCCTTTCCGAAAAGTTCGTCGTCGTACGTGACGACCTGGAAATAGTTCACGTCCTTGCCGAGTGAATCCTTCAAAGTCAAAGCCGGAGCGTTGCCAAGGTACTTGGCGGCATCCTTTACCTCGATAGATGAGGACTGGCTCTTGGTCAGGTAGTACGAGAACCTGCCCAGCAACATATCTGTATCTTCCGGATAATCATTCCCCCAACGCTGGAGAAGAGTCTCGATGCCAACACCGTCGGCGCCGAGTTTGGAGACCAGCAACTGGTAGCGGTCAAGATATTCCTTCTGCGTCGGTTTGGTCTGCGCGGAAAGCGGCAGAAGGGTGGCGATGGCCAGAATAGTCAATATTATTTTTTTCATATTCAATTATTTACACATCCATTTTAATTTTCCGTCCCTGAGGGTGCAGGTTGTTGCATCTGGTGCCGAGGTTCTTCACAAAGCCAAGCGGATGTCCCTCAAAACGTACCAGCACAAACCCCTTCGGCGCATCTTTCAGGAATATAGTGTCGCGGTGCAGGAACCTAAGGGCCGTCTCCCTGTCCAAATCCGCCACCGGATAGCCTCCTTCCGGAAGAGCGAGGCTCAAAGCCCAGTCCGCCGACGGCACCAGATCCCGTCCCTTCAACTCACCTTTGGCAGCCCCGGTCTGGATCGGGCGCAGCGGTTCAAGCGCGGCGACCTCACGGACGATGGATTCAGGAATATGTATGAGCAGATTCCCCTTCCGCTTTTCGGCCGCGCCGACGGCAGGTTTGCCGGAAAGCCGGAAACCGTCCGCACCGGTGTTTTTCACCAAAGCGGAGACAAACTGCCCCTCACCTTTCACGAATCCCGGGACAAGAAGCCCGCCGGTACGTGTGGGAACCACCCCTTCGAGGGATGAGTAGTCATATTCATAAAAACTCCCTCCAAGCTCGCCGGCGACCCATTCCATCACGGCGTCATTCTCCGCTTCCTCGAAGGTGCAGGTTGAATATATCAGGCTTCCGCCTCTGCGGAGCGCCGGCCAGACATCGGCCAGAATCCTTCTCTGCCTTGCCGAGCACAGGTTCACAACATTCTCCGACCAGTCCTCGACCGCCTTTGAGTCCTTGCGGAACATCCCCTCACCCGAGCAAGGGACATCGGTCACGATGATGTCGAAAAAGCCTTCCAGCCTTGCGAACGCCTTGGGGTCCACGCTCGTCACGACCACATTGGGATCGCCCCACAATGCGATGTTGTCCGCCAGCACAGAAGCCCTGGAACGCATAACCTCATTCGAGACAAGCAGAAAATCATCCCCGAACGCGGAACGGAGCGAAGCGGCCAGATCCGTGCTCTTTCCACCCGGCGCGGCGCACAAATCCAGGACTCTCGGTGGTCTGAAACAATCCTCAATTTTTTGGAGCATATCTCTGAATATGCCGCCGATGACCATTGCCGAAGAGTCCTGGACGTAGTAGCACCCGCAGTGGAACAACGGATCCAGTGTGAAATCAGGCCTTTCGCCGAGCATAAAACCGTAGGGACTCCAAGGGACCTTCCGGGTTTCCGTCTTAAAATGTTCCCTGGCGAACCTTTCCGGCTCATCCACCTTGAAAGGATTGATCCGGACAGACACAGAAGCCGGCTGATGGAAAGCCTCCAGGGCGACTCCGGCTCTTTCCGGCCCGATCGCCCTGGTCAGGATGTCCCGAAGCTGAATGTCGTCCAAACCTTGCATCTACTGGTTTCCGCCGAGTTTCTCTTTCATCTTCCGGAGGGTCTCCTCATCGATTCCGTCCGGCATCCTGCCCTCGGACATCGCCACGAGACCGTCCACCATCTTGTTCATAGCCTCACGGATCTTCCCGCCAAGCATCATCTTCATCATCAGATTCAAATCTGCGTGGAACTCGATGTGGAAATCCGTCTTGGAAGGATCGCTCGGCACAGCGTCGAAATGCAGCGTGCCGCCGAACTGGAACGGAGCGCCGTTGTCGATGAACTCAATGCTTGAATACGGAGTCCTGTTCTTGACCATCACCCCGATCTTGAAGCCCTGTACCGTCGCGGAGATCGTGTCATAATCCGCCTCCACATTCGCCTTCCGCTCCTCAGGGAGGAACTGAAGGAAATTACGCATATCCACAAAGGCCATATACAGCTCGAAAGGCTGCTTTGCGACCAATCCGTGTTTGCTTGTTATCTCTGTAGCCATAATATTTAAGATTATTCTCCCTCGACGTCGGTCAAGGAATATTACTTATTCCATTCGGAAGGGTTCCTTCTCCACTGACGCAGCACCTCGACATCCGACTCACGGACATATCCGGTCACCGTAGCCTCCTCAATCAGAGCGTCATAGCAGGAAAGGGTCTTCAATCTCACACCTTCCTCCTCAAAACGCCTGGCGGCAAGGTCAAATCCGTATGTGAATATAGCGACCATCCCCAGCACCTCGGCTCCGGCGTCACGCAGCGCCTTGACAGCGGCAAGGCTGCTCATCCCCGTCGAGATAAGATCCTCGACCACAACGACTTTCGAGCCCCTAGGCAAAACGCCTTCGATCTGTGAGCCGGTTCCGTGATCCTTCGGCTTCGGGCGCACATAGACGAACGGTTTCCCCATCCTGTCGGCGGCCAGAGCCCCGTGAGCGATCGCCCCGGTGGCCACTCCGGCCACAATCTCGGCCTCCGGACACTCCTTCGCGGCGGTCTCGGCCAGCCATCCGGCGACCTTCGAGCGCAACTCCGGATCGGAAAGGATCCGGCGGTTGTCACAGTAAATCGGTGAATGCCAGCCTGAGGCCCAGGTGAAAGGCTCGTCAGGCCTGAGCAGAACGGCTTTTATGCGAAGAAGCTCGGAAGCAAGTTTTCTGTCGATGTTTTCCATATTCATTGAAAATGATTATTAACTTTGCACACAGCATACAAATATAATAGTTTTACGTCAATATCTTACTCACGGGATGCACAAGATTTACCTTGAAAAGAGATGTATGATCATCTGTTCCCCGCAGGAACAGGCTCTGTCCGACCCGAATTCGATCGAGCTGCACCTCGGCGGCAACCCGGACATCACCGCCTTGGTGACGATGTTCGAGACCTCGGACACCCTCGCGCGGATCTACATCCCGACGCCAGACATTGAGACGACTTACAAGGAGTTCTGTTCCAGGTTCAAGGAGGTGAACGCCGCCGGAGGGTTGGTGTCGAACCGCAGGGAGGATGTGCTCCTGATCAGCAGAAACGGCCTTTGGGACTTGCCTAAAGGGCATCAGGAAGCCGGCGAGGACATCAGTGTCACAGCCCTTCGCGAAGTCCAGGAAGAGACCGGAGTGGGAGATCTGGAGCTGAGGGACCTGATCTGCGTCACCGACCACTGCTACCGGCGTGACGGAATATGGCACCTCAAGCACACTTGGTGGTACGATATGCTCTACACCGATCCTGTGAACCTCACACCTCAACGGGACGAGGACATCACAAAGGCCGCCTGGGTGGCCCGATCAGGCCTTTCCCCGTACCTCAAGAACACCTATCCGTCCATCGTGGAGGTGTTCCGGGAAGCCAAAATCTAAGATATTCACAAATTGTGAAACTTTTCATCCGTCAACGCCGTATATTAAAGGATTGACTATAACGATTGTTATCGAATATGAAACTTTCACAATTCCAATTCCTTCTTCCGAAGGAACGTGTGGCTCAGGAGCCGACCAGGTGGCGCGACGAATGCAGGCTTATGGTCGTGCATAAGGACACCGGCGAGATCGAGCACAGGATATTCAAAGACATCATCGACTATTTCGGCAAAGGAGACACTTTTGTGTTCAACGACACAAAGGTGTTCCCGGCTCGTCTTTACGGCAAGAAGGAGAAGACCGGAGCCGACATTATGGTTTTCCTGCTGAGGGAGCTCAACCGAGAGCAGCACCTCTGGGACGTGATCGTGGACCCGGCCAGGAAGATCCGAATCGGCAACAAGCTCTATTTCGGTGACGATCAAAGTCTTGTGGCAGAGGTCATCGACAACACCACCTCCAGGGGACGTACACTGCGTTTCCTATACGACGGACCTTACGAGGACTTCAAGAGGTCATTGTTCGGCCTCGGCGAGATCCCGGTTCCGAAATGGGTGAAATCGAAGATCTCTCCGGAGGACAACGAGAACTACCAGACCATCTTCGCGAAGAACGAAGGGGCCGTGGCCGTCCCGGCCGCCGGCACGCATTTCAGCCGCGAGTTGTTCAACAGAATGATTCTCAAGGACATCGACAAGGCATTCATCACAGAGCATATGGGCATCGGCCAGTTCCGCAGGGTTGACGTGGAGGACCTGTCCAAGCACAGGATGGATTCCGAAAGGCTGATCATCACTCCGGAGGCGTGCGAGATCATCAACAAGGCCAAGAACGGCGGGCACAAGGTGCTGGCCGTCGGCACGACCGTGCTCAGGGGCCTTGAGACATACGTCACGACAACCCACGAGGTGAAGCCTTACGACGGATGGACGAACAAGTTCATATTCCCGCCTTATGAGTTTTCCGTACCAGACGCCGTGGTCTCAGGATTCCATCTTCCGGAATCGACTATGCTGATGGCCGTGGCTGCGTTCGGAGGCTTCAACAACGTTATGAACGCCTACAAAGTCGCCCTGGACGAAGGGTATCGCTTCGGCCCTTACGGAGACGCTATGCTGGTCGTATAGGGAAAGACACCGTCAGTCAGACACGAAAGCCGTTATCCGGACTGGATGACGGCTTTTGCGTTGCGGGGTAGCAATGCTGGAGGAGATCGACGGTGATGAAGCCGTCGCATTCCAAGGTCGTGACGAGCCCGCTGACCTTGCCGTAGGTCCACTTCAGTTTCTCACACAACTCGTCAACGGACACTCCACGACGGCTTTTCACCGCCAAAGCCAGCCTGACGATGTCATCATATTCATTATCCGTGAGTTGTCCTTTGTAATAGTTTTCGATTCCCTCCTTGAAGTCTTCCTTCCTCCGAAGATCCGCCTTGCCTAACCCGAGCCTTGCCACCAACTCTCCAAGATCGCCTATCTGCTCGGCTATATTCTCTCTTATCAAGAGGTTGCATCCCTGCGAGACCGGATCGTCGATCCTGCCCGGCAAGGCGAAGACATCCCTGCCGTACGATGCGGCGAGACGGGCCGTCATCATCCCGCCGCCACGTATCTTCGACTCCACAAGGATCGTGGCCCTGCATATTCCCGCTATGATCCGGTTGCGCCTCAGGAAATTTATCCTGACGGCCTGTGTCCCGGGCGGGTAGTCCGTGACCAACGCGCAGCCGGGAGTCGAAGCGATCAGTTCCCCCACATCCCTGTTCCTTGACGGGTAGAGGTCGTCTATGCCGGTCGCCATCACAGCCACAGTGGGAAGCTCCTCCTCGATCGCAGCCCGATGCGCCGTGACATCCACCCCGAGGGCAAGTCCGCTGACAATCAAAGGTTTGACACTGGAACGGGCCATCGCCCCGACTATTCTCCGGCACCAATCCTTCCCATAGTGGGTCAGTCCCCTTGTCCCTACAACCGCAATCTGCGGAAGTCCCTCAAACACAGCCTCCGGCGAAGACACACCTTTATAATATAGGCCGATCGGAGGGTCGTCACATTCCATCAGAAGGCCGGGATAGCCTTTTTCGCCTATTCCGACAAAACGGCATCCTTTACTCTCCAAATCCTCAAGCTCCATCGCAGCCGACTCAAACGCGCTCTCCGTCACAAGCGTCGCAAACCTGGTCTTTGAATATGCCCCCAGAACCTTCCCGGCCTCCTCCGAATCCCTGAACACCGCCTCGGCGCCGCCGAATTCCTCGATCAGTCTCAACCCGACCTTCGGTTCAAAACCGAATATACGGTTCAAGGCACACAGCCCTACCCTCTCCTCAAAAGAAACAATCATAGCATACTTCTTATAAATCTCCCGGCCCGATCGCCGGCGACGCAAATTAGAGACTTCACCCCCAATCCAAGGGTGTAAAAGGCATAATAATTTACGTTTCTTATGAATATTTACGTTTTTTATCAAAGCGTTCAGGAGTGACAACGGCTCAATGTCGAAAAAATGGCTATCTTTGACCTTATGATTTATATCGACACACATTGTCATATTTCCGACGAGGCCTTTTCCGGCGAAGAGGAAGACTACATCCGCAGGGCTAAAGAGGCAGGTGTCAGCCTTATGCTCCAACCGGACATCGACAGTTCCGAGCGTGAGGCGATGTTCTCGCTTGTGGAACGCCACCCCGACGCGCTGCGCCCGATGATCGGACTCTACCCCGGTTCGGTCGGCAAGGACTGGCGGACAGAGATTGACGGAATGCTCCGCTTTCTGGAGGAATGGGAAGCCAAGGGAGGACGTAAGGTGGTGGCTGTAGGAGAGATAGGGCTTGACTATCACGAGGGCAAGGATTTCGCCGAGGGGCAGAAAGAGGCTCTGGAATGGCAGCTCGACTTCGCCGCCGAACGCACCCTGCCGGTCAACATCCACCTGCGGGACGCTATGGGGGACTTCCTTGAGATTATAAGAAGGCATAAAGGATTGAGAGGGAATATGCACGCCTACAGCGGCAGCCTTGAGTCTTTCCAGGAGCTTCAACGGCTGGGGGACTGGTACATCGGGGTAGGTGGCGTGGTGACATTCAAGAACGCCGGACTCGCCGAGGTCGTCCGCAACGTTCCACTTGACAGGATAGTGCTTGAGACAGACGCACCGTACCTTACACCTGTGCCTTACAGAGGGAAACGCAATGAAAGCTCATACATTCCGCTGATCGCAGCGAAAGTCGCCGAACTAAAAGGCGTCTCAGTCGAGGAGGTCGCGGAGACAACCACAAATAACGCCAAAACACTTTTCGGAATATGAAACGATCTTCCATTCTGATGATTTACACGGGCGGCACGATCGGTATGAAACAGGACCCGCAGGACCTGACTCTCAAACCGTTCGACTTCCGCCAGATCCTGGACGAGGTCCCGGAATTGCAGAAATTCGCTTTGCGCATCGACTCGTACACTTTCGACCCGTTGATCGACTCTTCGGATGTCGAGCCATCTTTCTGGCAGTCACTCGCCTCGCTGATCCAGGAACGCTACAATGAATATGACGGATTCGTGGTCCTGCACGGAACGGACACGATGGCATATTCAGCATCCGCCTTGAGCTTTATGCTTGAGAATCTGGCAAAGCCGGTCGTTTTCACTGGAAGCCAGCTTCCGATCGGAGTGCCGCGCACCGATGGCAAGGAGAATCTGATCTCCGCTGTGGAGATCGCCTCGGCGAAGGATCCCGAGGGTCATCCACGGGTGCCGGAAGTCAGCATATTCTTCAATTCCAAATTGTTGAGGGGGAACCGCTCAGTCAAGATCAGCTCGGAGGATTTCAGCGCTTTCCGCTCGCCGAACTGCTCTCCGCTGGCAGAGGCAGGCATCAGCATCAAATACAACGACGGCATCATACGACGTCCCGCACGATGGGACGAGCCGCTCAGGATCAGCACCGGGCTGGACACCAGAGTCTCGATCCTCAAGGTGCATCCGGGGATCACTCCGCAGGTGATGAGGTATTTCCTTTGCGGCCCGGATGTCCGCGCCGCCATCATCGAGACCTACGGTTCCGGCAACGCCCCGTCAAGGCAATGGTTCCTGGAGACTGTCAAGGAGGCCGCAGGGATGGGGAAGGTCTTGATGAACGTGACGCAATGCCTGTCAGGCACTGTCAATATGGACATCTACGCCACGGGGAAGGCTCTTGAAAAGGCCGGAGTCGTCTCCGGAGCCGACATCACGACCGAAAGCGCGCTCGCCAAACTGTTCTACCTTATGGGCCGGAGTCAGGACAACGAATGGGTCAAGTCAAGGCTCGGAGAGAATCTCCGTGGAGAAATTTCCCTATAAATATTGCCAATTGGAAATAATTTAGTAAATTGCAACGGTTTTTTAGAAGGTTTTACGCTTTCGGGGAGCCACAGGAAAAGATAACTATTTAATACATTATCAATTAAAATTAAACACACAAAAACAGTTATGAAAAAGTTTTT
>CAVCRL010000077.1:0-11191 GCA_963604455.1 Lachnospiraceae bacterium
GTTGTAGCCGCCGGTGTCGCAGTCCATATCGAGAACCTCGCCGCAAAGGTAGAGGCCTGGCTTGAGGCGGGACTCCATTGTCTTCGGCATCACCTCGTCCGTGGATATTCCACCGGCCGTGATGACGCAACGCTCGTAGCCCACGAATCCGATGATCTCAAACTTCCAGTCTTTCAATGTTTTGGCCAAAAGGTCAAGATCGATGTCGTAGTAACGCCTCGGCTGACGACTGAAGCGATGGTTAGGTCCTTTTGACCAGCTTTGCGAGCGGTCATAACGATTCGACAGATTTGCCCCACGGGACGCTGAGCCTGCCGAAGCGCCGAATCGTCCGTCCGCATATTCAGACTTCTTAAGATCAATTGTCATAATGTCCGGATTCCAAGCCTGAAAACCTGGGATAAGTTCCCACGGCATCAGCTTGCCGAGCAGGATCCGGTACATTTCCTTGCCGTTCAGGCCACGGCCATCCTTCCATTGGCGGGTGCGGGGATCGTTCTTGATCTCTTGCCAAAGGGTCTTGATGCGCCCTGTCAACTCTTCCAATGACACGCCTGGCTTCAGATCAAGCGAGAAAGTCACCTTGCCACCGTTCATCAAGGCCTTCACGCACTTACGGCTTACCTGAAACCCGATCGGCCCCTCGATTCCGCCATCCGTGAAGTCCACATCGCCGAACTCGGACTCGGACTTCGATCCGTCAAAGGTCACGGTAAGGTTGACATTCTTCAGTTTCGCCCCCTTAAGAGCCTCGCCGCTTCCAGTCATCGGAGTTTCTCTGTGAATATGTCCCTTCAGATCCGTCTCCGGCCTGTCGATGATCTTGTAACCCTTTGGAACAAGGGCGGTCAACGACGGGAAGCACGGAGTGACATTGTGGCCGAAGAACTTCGCCCATTTGTAGCCGTCACCCGTCGAACCGGTTCCAGGATAGGAAAGCCCACCGGTTGCGATGATCAGTTTCGAGCATTCAAACGTCTCACCATCAGCGCATCGGATGGAAAATCCAGGCAGAATGTCCGTCACCTCCCTGTCAGTCAGCAGCGTCACCCCGTGGCGCAGCACCACCTCAACGATGGTGTCAAGCACATCAGAGGCTCTGTGTGAATATGGAAACGCACGGTCTCCCCTCTCGACAACGGTCTCAAGTCCGTTTCTCTCAAGAAAATCTATAGTGTTCTCCGGCGTGAAATTGTAAAACGCCGGTTTCACGAAATTAGGATTCGTGCGTATATGCTGCGAAAATTCATTCCAGTCCTTGAGGTTCGTGAAGTTGCACCGTCCCTTTCCCGTGAACAGGATCTTCCTACCTGGACGAGGCATCTTCTCCAAAACCGTGACACGTGCTGAACTGCCGAGCGGAAGCGCCTTGACGGCACCGTAAGCGGCCATAAGTCCTGCCGCCCCGCCCCCGATGATGATAATGTCTGAATACATAGTGCAAAGTTAACCAACTATGCCCATATATTCAAGAAAGTGCCCCTTTGAGACAAGTGAAGTTTAAAACTTTCTTCAAACAGGTCAAAATCAGTTTTTCAGTTAAGAAAATTTGATTATCTTTGCAGTCCATTTCCACGAGAAATGCAGCAAGCCACTTTAGCTCAGTCGGTAGAGCAGCGCATTCGTAACGCGCAGGTCGTCAGTTCGAGCCTGATGAGTGGCTCTCCGGAAAGCGGGAAGTTCTGATTAGAGTTTCCCGCTTTTTTATTTCCACACCCAAGGCGTGATCACCATTTGTCTCATTATTAATAAATTACAAAACCCTGCCCTCTCGAATTAGAGAGCAGGATTACACAACTCCCTCATAATCAAATAGTAGTACTCCACAATCCGACAATCAACTATTTGCCAATCACAACCCACACACCATAACGCTTACCATTTTCTCTTTTCAGGAGGCCTTTTTCAACAAGAGATGCGGTCAGACGTTTGACTGTTCTTGTTGACTTTCCTATATGCTCCGCAATTTCCAATTGGGTCGCCCTCGGATGCTTATTAAGAAATTCCAAAACAGCACGCTCCTCCAAAGTGACATCCAAAGGGCCATTCTGGCACTTTGGCGTTTCGTCCGTGACACTTTTGACTCCAACCTTGGATAGACGCATACCAATACCCATATCATTTCTCAGTCCAAGTCCTTGATCATCCGGTCATAGAGGTGGCCGAAGAAGAGGATCTCGCCGTCGGGACGGAAGCCGAGGGCGGAATAGTAGGCGAAGAGGCGGGGCTTGGCCTTGTCAACGATCAGGCTGATGCGGGGGAAGCCTTTCCGGCGGCCTTGCTCGATGCCGTCGAGCATCAGCAAGTGGCCTATACGGTCGGTCGAACCGGCATATTCAAAAGTCATTCGGCGGAATTCGGGGAGGATGGCCATACTGTCGAGGTAGAACTCGCCTGGGCGGCACTCGGGTTCTGTGTCTGGCATTTCGGAAGCGGCATCTTCTTCAGACTGAATTCCTTCGGCGGTTGCAAACACCGTATTCAGCAGCCCCCAAGTAAAGTCCCGGAGCGGCTGATAATCATCTCCTGAATATGCAGTCAGAGTTCCCACCGCCTTGCCATCAACGCAGGCGACCCTCGTTCTGGTGTAGGAATATAACGTGTCCGGTCTGGCGCAGACCTCGCCGAAAACCTTGATGGCCTCCTGAATATTCAAGGATGCGGAGCCGACTTCGATTCTTGAGTCGGCTGCCACATCGGTGAAAACATCATATCCCATCGCCGCAAGGACGTTCCTTGCGATGAACTCGCCGTCTGACGGGCGGGCGTCACGGATAGTGAAAGCCCCCGTGGAGGATAAGTCGTTGATCATACGCCTTTTACGTTATTACCTTCAGTGCATTTCGACTAAAGGAGAAACAGCATTTACAACACTATCAATCAGTTACGCATTACGGTCTCATACGGCACTTCGACAAGCTCAGTGACCGCACAGGGCTGCCATCGAAAAAACGCCTAGCTGATAAACTGAGCCTTAAGAGCCTCAAGCTTGGCATCCGCGTCCGGTCCCTTGGCACCGAAGTAGAACTTGATCTTCGGCTCGGTTCCGGAAGGACGAACGGAGACGATGTCGCCAGCCTCGTTGAAGAACTGGAGGACATTGGACTTCTGGAGTCCGGTATTCTCCGGCTCGTTGTAGTCGATGACCTTGATAACCTTAGAACCGACAATCTCTGCCGGAGGGTTCTGCCTCAGGTCCGCCATAATCTTCTGGATTTCCTCGGCGCCGCTCTTGCCCTTGCGGACCAAAGACACCAGCGACTCCTTGCGGTAGCCATATTCAGAATATATTCTCTGGAGCAACTG
The DNA here is from genome assembly GCA_963604455.1 of Lachnospiraceae bacterium. Lineage (GTDB taxonomy): Bacteria > Bacteroidota > Bacteroidia > Bacteroidales > UBA932 > Cryptobacteroides. The sequence goes on from CAVCRL010000077.1 coordinate 3,307, forward strand.
GTAGAGGGTCAGACCTTGCTCAGCGGCCCAGGCGGCGCACTCGGCGACCATAATGCAGGCTACAGGAGCGTCTTTGTCACGCACAAACTCACCCACATTGAAGCCGTAGCTTTCCTCACCACCGCAGATGAATTCGCCCTTGCCCTCGTTCTCACGCACGATCTCCTCAATGTACTTGAATCCGGTCAGCACATCGTAGCACTTCACGCCGAAACTGCGGCCAATCTCCGCGATCAGTTCAGTTGTCACTATGGTCTTGGCGATATACTTCGTAGGATTCAGCTTGCCGAGTTCCTTCCAACGGGTGAGGATGTAATATGTCAGGATGGAACCAGTCTGGTTACCGTTCAGCTGGACCATCTTGCCGTCGTTGTCACGGACTGCGATCCCAAGTCGGTCAGCGTCAGGGTCGGAGGCCATCACGATGTCCGCGCCCTTCTTGTCAGCCATTTCAAGTGCCATCTTCATAGCGGCAGGCTCCTCCGGATTCGGAGAGACAACTGTCGGGAAGTCCCCGTCACTTATATCCTGATCCGGCACGTGGATAACATTCTCGAAACCAAGGCGTTTGAGAGCCTCCGGCACGATGCGGACTCCCGCTCCGTGAAGCGGAGTGTAAACGATCTTCAGATCCTTATGCTTCTCACAGGCCTCAGGGCTAAGGGTCAGTGAAATGATGTCAGAAAGGTAAGCGTCATCCATCTCCTTGCCCATCAGCTCAACCTCTCCGCAATGCTCCTTCTTCTCGAACATAACCTGAGACGGGTCGGTGATCCTGTTGACCTCGTCGATGATCTCCTGATCAACCGGTGCGGTGATCTGCGCTCCGTCTGACCAATAAACCTTGTACCCGTTATATTCCTTAGGATTATGCGAGGCTGTGACCATCACTCCGGCAACCGCACCCATCTTGCGGATGGAGTAGCTCAATTCCGGCGTAGGACGTAGATTGTCGAATATGAACACGTGCAATCCGTTGGCACTGAATATGTCAGCGGCGATCTTGGCGAACAGCTTGGAGTTGTTGCGGCTGTCGTAGGAAATGCAGACGCGGATGTCATCTCCTGAAACTTTCTTAAGAATATAGTTGGCCAGCCCCTGCGTGGCCATTCCGACGGTATATTTGTTCATCCTGTTGGTTCCGACTCCCATAATGCCCCTGAGGCCACCGGTGCCGAATTCCAAAGTCTTGTAGAATGCGTCCTCGAACCCAGCCGGATCATTGTTCCGCAGCTCGATCACCTTCATCTTGGTTTCCTGATCGAAATCCCCTTCCAGCCATTTCCTGGCGTTCTCGTTGTAATCCTGTGCCATAATATTCTCGTTTTATTATCTTGTCTTGTTGCCGTACAGTCTGACCATCAAACCATACTGATTACAAATTTACTCAAATTATTTGGCATACCGAATGCCGCTCATAGCAAATTATACGAGGGCAAGTTAGCGAGCGACCTCCGCTGTTTCCTATCATAACTGGAACCAGTTCAACTTCAGTTGATAATACATATCAAACTGATACTCCCGATACATCGGGATTGGCTTTGACACTGTAAATGTTTTATTGATAGTAATTTCATTGATATATCAGCATCTTTTCTCTGTTATTCAAAAGATTTTATGTAAGTTTGTTTATATTGATTAATAGTTATGGAAGCAAACAACATCACAACGATCAATACCGATGCTTTATTTAAGAAAATTTCGGTTCTGATTGAGGAGTCCAGAAAAAAGGTAGCCACTGCCGTAAACATAGCGGAAGTCTATACGAAATATGAAATCGGCCGTTATATCGTAGAAGACGAACAATATGGCAAACATAAAGCGGAATATGGTAAACAAGTGATCATCAAGTTGTCCGAAAGGCTTTCTGCTCAATTCGGTGCAGGATGGTCTGAGGACACATTGAGTAATTGCCGAAAATTTTATAAAACCTATTCCCGAACTCGTTCTTCTCAAACATCTCCGGATAAATCCAAAGTGAATGTCCATAACACAAATTTCCTAAACGCTGTTTCGGAAATTCAAAATGCTTTGCCACACCTTCACAAGTTTGTCCTAAGTTGGTCTCACTATCTCGTACTAATGCGGATAAAAGACGAAAACGCACGCAACTTCTATGAGATCGAAAGCCGGAAGCAAAATTGGAGCGTTCGTTGGCTTCTGCGCCAAGTCAGCAGCAGTCTCTATGAAAGAATAGCCCTCAGCAAGAACAAGGAGGAAGTGATGCGGCTGGCAAAAGAAGGGCAAGCCGTGGAAAAGCCGTCAGATATCATCAAGAATCCCATCACTTTGGAATTCTTAGGCTTGAAGCCGGAAGCGGTCTACTCTGAAACAAGGTTGGAGGCTGCCATCATCAGCAAGATGCAATCATTTCTTCTTGAACTCGGCAAAGGGTTTCTTTTCGAGGCGCGACAGAAACGTTTCACATTCGACGAGGAGAACTTCTATGTCGATCTTGTCTTCTACAATCGTCTTCTGCAATGCTATGTTCTTATTGATTTGAAAGTGGACAAACTGACACATCAAGATCTTGGCCAGATGATGATGTATGTCAACTACTACGACAGAAACGTCAAGCAAGATTTTGAAAAACCAACTGTTGGTATACTCCTGTGCAAAGAGAAGAAAGATGCATTGGTTGAGCTTACGCTGCCCAAAGACTCCAACATTTATGCGGCTCAGTATGAACTCTATCTTCCAAACAAAAAAGAGCTGCAGGAAAAGTTAAAATCGTGGATAGAGGAATTTGACAATCAAGAGTATGACGAATAAGCGGCCTTATCCCATTCTATATAAAACTGCAGACGAGATGGACTGTTTCGAGAAATTCATAGTTGAGAACGAGAACGCGGACACGGTGCGGATGGTGATGACGCGGATGGAGTGGCCGGTGCCGGAGGATCCGGGGCTGGCGGAATTGGATGCGAAATCATTAGCGGTCAACACGATCGATGGGCGGAAGAGGCTGAGGAAGAAACTTCCGGAATGGGTGGCGAACACTGGTTTGGTCTATCCTTCGTCGCTTTGCACGGAGCAGTGCAGCTCTTCGGACACGGCGCGGTACAAGGCTTTGATTGTCAGGAGAATCATTAATGAATCTGCTGGGGCGGTCGCTTCGACAGGCTCAGCGACCGAAGGGACAAGATCAGTGCCTAGCAAAGATAGCTCAGCGACCGGAAACAAATCGGTCACTTCGACAAGCTCAGTGACCGAACCGAAAAGAGGAAAAGTGGCAGACCTGACGGGTGGACTGGGTGTGGACTCGTGGGCGTTCAGCGAAGTGGCGGACGAAGTGCTTTACAATGAGATGAATCCGGCGCTTGCGGCGGCCGCAAGGCACAATTTCAATGCATTGGGAGTCACGAATATATTCATAAAAAATTCGGAGGCGACACCGGACTCGATAAAGGACATATTCGGAGACTTCAGACCGGATGTCATATTCCTTGATCCGGCGAGAAGGGACTCCGCCGGGAAAAAGGTGTTTCTGTTGGAGGATTGTTCGCCGGATGTGCTGAAGATGCTTCCGGAGCTGTTCGGAATCAGCAGGTTCGTACTCCTTAAACTCTCCCCTATGGCCGACATCACGATGGCTGTTGAGAGGCTGGACAGGACTTATGAGGAATATCTTGAAAAGACATCCGGAAAAGGGTGGAACGGCCAATGGGTCCGTGAGGTTCACGTGGTGGCCAGCGGCGGAGAATGCAAGGAGCTGCTGATTCTGCTGGACAGGGAATGGAGTGAAGGATATTCACTGACCTGTCGGGAAGATGGCAAGACGCTGACATTCAAGCCAGAGGAAATCGCCAAGGCTAAAGCTTGCTATCCGGATTCGACCTTCGCAAGAATAATCTTCGAGCCCGGGAAATCGCTGACGAAGGCAGGGGTGTTCAACGCCATCTGCGAAAGGTTCGGGCTCGTGAAACTGGCTCGGTTCACGCATCTTTACACAATCAGTGAGCCGCTGTCCGACAGCGAATTAGAGCAACGTACAGCATCTCTTAAAGATTTCGGCAAAGTCTTTTATGTAAAGGAGATCCTTCCTCTTAACAAGGCTTCGATGAAGGATGTCGGAAAGCGCTACCCGCATTCAGAAGTTTCCGCTAAGAACATCCCGATGTCCAGCGATGAACTCCGCACCCGCCTGAAAGTCAAGTCAGGCGATGACGCGCACATCTTCGGGGCGCGTATCGAAACGCCTTACAACGAAGATAACTACCTAATTGTCACTGAGCTGATTGGATAAAACCTGTTAGGACTATAGTATCCCGCGGATGAAGTCGTTGATATCGGCGGAAGGTATGCCAAGGACTTTGAATATGTCAGAATAGTTTTGGCATCCAAGGAGGTTCTTGACCTTGGAACGCCCTTGTTGGACAATGGTATATTCCACAATGGCCGCACCTATAATGCCTTCCAAAGGCACCACTGCGACAGTCACGCCGTCCTTCCCGACAACCGGAATCGAAAGATCATAGAAATTGTCATCATTTGAAAGGTCCAGATCTTTCTTGGAGGCAAGATAGCGTCGGAGCGAGGCCTTGATGTCTGAATATGAAAGGTCCATATAACCGCCATAATAAGCGGCGACACCCTCCTGAATCATCGGCAGGGCTTTTGGCCAAGAGGATTTGATGAGCAGGAGAGCCACATCGTGCCTGTCATCCCAATAGTTGGAGAGGACGATGTCCGTACCGAAAGTCCGGCCGTAGAACATTCTGTCTGAATTCTTTCCAGACGCGGAACTCATCAGAGGATTGGAATATGCGTTGAACAGGATTCCGGACAGACGCTCGCACTGATCGACGGATGAAGCCACGACGTAACGTAAAGGTCCTTGAAACCCAGGAGCATATTCATTGACAAACATTGTGATGAAGGTCGCCAATCCGGAGGCGACCTTTTTAGGCACTTCGCAGTCTGGAACGCAGTAATATTCAATGCCTTTGAATATGGTTTTCGTCAGGGACGGGAATTCCGCGTCAAGCCAGTTGCACAGCCGGAACGGATTGGCTTTGCCACCTTTGCCCGAGGCTACGGCTTTGACACAGACACGGAAGACGGCTTCCACCCAGTTGTCATATTCCTCGCCCGGAAGTTTGCTGAACGTGGCTGCGATCAATTCGTATGTGCCGCCACCTAGTTTCCGGATGTCCAGAATCCTGTTCTCGCGGAAAGAGGCGTAGAGCAGGTTCCCGTCATCGAATTCCTGAAGGTAGTCAGGCGAGCCGTCCACCCAGAAGGAACGCCGGCGCGCCTCGTCCACCGAAGAGGAAGTGAACGACTCGACATAGCCTTTCCAGAGTTCGGCGACCATACGCACTGAGTCTTTCTCGGCGCGGGGCATATATTCCAGATCCACTTTGTATGGCCTCAGGCCGGGGATTTGGGCGCTACGAGTCACCTCCTGGGCGGCACAGAAAGGAGATGCGGCCGCCAGCAGGGCGATGGACAATGCTATTCTTTGAATATTTCTCTTCATATTATGGGTATTACCTCGTATGGGATGTCACTCGATGGTTGGTGAGCCTGCCGAACCACGGTTGGTGAGCTTGTCGAACCATAAGGGCGGTCACTTCGGCAGGCTCAGTGACCAAAGTCGGGCTCAGTGACCCAACGTTCCTACTCCCCTTTCAAGTACTTGAGCCAGAACGCCTTGTTGGCCTCGGAAAAATGCTTCCCCTGATAGCCACGGTACCCGTGCATCCCGTCCGGATAGATCATCAATTCAAACTTCTTGCCAGCCTTCTGAAGAGCGTCCACCAACAGCAACGTGTTCTGGAAATGCACGTTATCGTCCCCGGTTCCGTGCGTGAGTTTGAGCATCACCGACCCATCGTAGTTCTTCTCCGTGACCGGATAGTTTGCAGCACTGGCGACAGCCTTGGTCGAAGCGTAACCTTCCGGGTTATTGGCCGGAGTGTCCATAAACCTTTCCGTGTAGTGAGTGTCGTAAAGCGCCCAGTCATAGACTCCTCCGCCGGCGATTCCGTAATGGAAAGCATCCGGATGGTTCATCACCAGAAGAGCCGTCATCGTGCCACCGAAAGAGAAGCCCTCGACGCCGATCTTGTCACCCTGCACGTACGGAAGCGACTTGAGATATTCAGCCCACTCCACGAAATCAAGCACCTCACGCTCATCCAAACGCCTGTAAATCTGATCCAGACCTTTGCGACCATTGTGCCCGGAAGCCCGGCAGTCCGCCACAACCTCGATGATCCCGTTCTCGGCATACCACTGATAATAGAGCGGACTGCGGAACCGGTCATTCACCTGAGGAGAGTCCGGCCCACCATAGATGTCCACGTGGACCGGATATTTCTTCGCCGCGTCAAAATCCTTAGGATAGACAATCATCGCCGGAAGCACAAGCCCGTCCTTGGTTGTCATCGTAATATGCTCAGGCAAAGCGTAATCCGAAGCGTCGAAACCCTCACCTGCCATATCCGCCACCTTGAAAGACTTCGCGGTCTTCTTCAAATCATAGATCCAGACCTGCGACGGCGTCCTGGAATTGCTGGCCAAAGCGATGGCGTACCTCTGGTCCGGAGAAACCTTGACAGACGCGACATTCATCGAAGGATCCGAAATATTCCTAATCACACCTTTGCATACTGAATATAGCCCGCTACGCACCCTGGAGTCACGCTCAGCGATGAAAAGCACCTCCGAAGAACTGCCGTCAAATCCTTTGACCGCCTTGCCTTCCTTAACGTCCACAAGCGACATCCGCCAGTTCTCCCCGTCGGTCAGACGCTTCAAAACAGCACCGTCATAAGAGAGGTAATATATTTGCTGCCAATCAGTTTCAAACGAGCGGACCATATATATTCCATCCCGTCCGAACAGCATCCCGTCAATCCAGTCAAGCCACGTCTTGTAGGTCTCGTGGTAGATGTGCTTCTTCGAACCGTCCACCGACGACACTGCGAAAAGGTCGAGCGTGTTCTGCGTCCTCGGCTCTCTCTGAATATAAAAGGCCTCGCTGTCGGCTCCCCAGAACGGAGTTCCGAAATACTGGTCGTCGTTCTCGTCGAAGTCCGCCCAAGCGGTTTCGCCACTCTGAATATTCACGATCCCGATCCGTACCTTAGGGTTGTTGTCGCCGCACTTAGGGTAGCGCGTCATCCTGATCGAGCCTCCAGTCGGAGACACATTAGGCAAAGCCACCGCAGCCCCGGCGTTCTGTGAATATGCCAACCCCATCCCCGAGCGGTCAGCGTCCTCCGCGAACGGTGAATATATCGGAAATACCGGAACCGCCGAATTATCAGAGCGATAGAACCCAACCTTCTTGGAATCAGGCGACCACCAGAACGCACAGTAATGGGTTGGTCTGCCCAGAATCTCCTCGTAATATACCCACGAGGAGTACCCGTTCAGAATCACGTCCGACCCGTCAAACGTCAGCTGGGTCTCCCCCCTCGTCGCTATGTCCACCACCCAAAGGTTGTTGTCCCTCGTGAACGCCATCTTGGTCGAGTCCGGTGAATATGTCAGATTGACCGCCCCCTCCGGCCTGAACGGAAAGTCCGTGAACTTCGCCGGATAGCTTATCCCCTCGGTAACCTTTCCCGTCACCGCATTGACAGAAAAGTCCTTAGCCCCCGTAAAAGAGTAATCATAAGTCAATGCCACCTCATTCTTTCCCACCCATTTCCAAGCGGAAGGAATATCATTGAAATCCTTGGCCGAGGTAGCCACAGACACCATCAAAATCAGAGCGATCAAACACTTTTTCATATTCATAAATCACTTTTATTTGCAAATCAGCAGCACAATTTATGAAAAATTTCCCATTCCGCAATAGCGGGTCAATATAGAAGACCGAAAGCCCAGATAGGGATGACATTAGCATAGCCGGTCTCTATGTCATCCTTCA
>CAVCRL010000078.1:0-11025 GCA_963604455.1 Lachnospiraceae bacterium
TGACCGTCAAACCAAGTTCGCGGGCCAATGAATATGTCTGCGGCGGCTCGCCGTGCGCCCTTATTAGAAGCGTCTCCGAAGAAGGATCGGGAATATTCATAAGCCCCTCTTTGTTTACGGTGACCAGTCCTTTCTCTCCGAGCCTCCGGAGCTCCGCCTCATTGTGGACTATGTCTCCGAGAGAGTACAGTGTCTTGCCGGGAGACTCCTCAAGGAATTTCTCGGCACGGCCTATAGCCCTGATCACACCTCCGCAGAAGCCGGAATGCTTCTCGATCTCAACCTGAAGACCCATAACCTTACTCAAGGATTCCGAAACGGCCTTGCGCAAGCCCTTGGAACCAGACCAGCTCCTCGTGCAGGTTCATATCCGAATTGTCCAGCACGAAAGCGTCAGCGGCCCTTGAAAGAGGGGAGACCTCACGATGGGAGTCGATGTAGTCCCTTTCCCGAAGGTTCTTCATCACGTCCTCCAGTTTCGGGTCCTGCCCCTTGGCCTTCATCTCGTCGAAACGCCTTTGTGCCCTGACCTCATCGCTGGCTGTCATAAAGATCTTGACCTCGGCGTCCGGGAACACAGTCGTGCCGATGTCCCTGCCGTCCATCACTATTCTTTTCCTCTGTCCGAAAGCGTGCAGACGCTCATCGACATATTCCCTGACAAACGGGATCGCCGAGATCGGGCTGACGTGGCCGGACACCTCCAGCGTGCGGATCTCCTTTTCTATGCATCTGTCTCCGATGAATGTGCCCTCGGCCTTGAAATCGAGGTTCAATTCCGGTAACGCAGTCTTGAGAGCGGTTTCGTCAATGGATCCGTCCTTCCCGATGAACCCTTTCTCAAGGGCGTACAGGGTAACTCCACGGTAGAGAGCCCCGGAGTCCAGATAAAGGAATCCGAAGTGTTCCGCTATCAGTCTGGCAAGTGTGCTCTTGCCTGTCGATGAGTAGCCGTCGATGGCTATGATGATGTCAGGTAATTTCATACGACAAAATTATCAAATTTTATGTAAAGAATAAAGTTATCCTTTTCATTTCCCAATGAAAGAATTTTGTCCGATATTTGTATTACGGAATATCATTCCTGAACAAGTAATATTACCGTTATCCGAAGGAGTGGGTTCCGCGGAAACGGAATGTGCGATTTATAGGTAAGAACAAAGACGAATTTCTATGAAGATATTGATTGTTGATGACGAGAGGTCCATCCGGAACTCCCTGAAGGAGATTCTGGGGGACGAGGGCTACGATGTGGATGTCGCCGAGGACGGTGCGACCGCCCTTGCGATGGTGGACAAGGAAAGGTACAATGTGATTTTCTGCGACATCAAGATGCCGGGAATGGACGGGACAGAGGTGCTGGAAAAGATGGTCGCCGAGGGAATCGATTCGGCGATCGTGATGATCTCCGGCCACGGGGACATCGACACGGCCGTGGAGTGCATCAAGAAAGGCGCTTTCGACTTCATCCAGAAGCCGTTGGATCTGAACAGAATCCTGATCACCATCAAGAACGCATCGGAGAAGGCCACCATAATCTCAGAGAACAAGAGCCTCAAGAAGAAGGTTTATGGTCAGAGGATGATAGGGGAGTCCGAGCCTATCCAGCACGTTAGGGACATAATCTCGAAGGTCGCTCCGACCGATGCCCGTGTGCTGATCGTAGGCCCTAACGGCTCCGGTAAGGAACTTGTGGCCAGAAGCCTTCACGAGCAGAGCTCCCGCAGCGCTATGCCTTACATCGAGGTGAACTGTGCGGCTATCCCTTCAGAACTTATTGAAAGTGAATTGTTCGGCCACGAGAAAGGTGCGTTCACCTCGGCCATAAAGCAGCACAAGGGCAAGTTCGAGCAGGCTGACGGAGGCACGCTTTTCCTTGACGAGATAGGGGATATGAGCCTTGCCGCCCAGGCGAAGGTCCTTCGTGTCCTTCAGGAAAAGAAACTCTCGAGGGTCGGCAGCGACAAGGACATAATCGTGGACGTGAGGGTTGTCGCCGCCACGAACAAGAACCTTCAGGACGAGATCGCTAAGGGCAACTTCAGGGAAGACCTCTACCACCGCCTCAGCGTGATTGTGATCAAGGTCCCGTCATTGAACGAAAGGAAGTCCGACATTCCTCTGCTGACTGAATATTTTGTCAATCAGATCAGTACGGAATCCGGAATGCCTGTAAAAGAATTTTCTCCCGAAGCGATCAAGATGCTCCAGGAGAAATCTTGGACGGGAAACATCAGGGAGCTCCGCAATGTCGTCGAGCGTCTGATGATCCTTGGCGGCAATCCTGTCAGCGGGCAGGATGTAAAAGATTACGTGAGTCCGATTCAATAGCCTTCTTCAGCGTGACATCCACGTTGAGGTACATCTTGTAGAAGGCGTTCTCACCGAGTTTGGAATACCGCCCGACAAGGGCACGGAGTTGTGGGAGGAGATATTCAGAAGTCTCTTCCCATTCTTTTTGCGTGCAGGTGATGCCGTCCTTCGAGGAGGCATATTCCCGGAAGGCGGACGGGATATTCATTTTGTCAAGGAATATCCCAAGTTCGGCGTCGTTGTCGATTTCGGAGAGGCGGCTCTTGTACTTGTCGAACATCGCAGAGGCGAACCTCATCTGCGTCGCTTTCTTGTTGCAGGCGATGAAGAACTTCGTGGCTCTGGTGGTGTCCACCGGCACGAACACGTCCGGGATGATGCCGCCACCGCCATAGACCGTCCTTCCGGCCACTGTCTTGTAGGCGGCCGTGGAGTCAACCTTGATGCTGTCAGCGTCGTACATCTCGCCGTCGGCGTAGCGCTTGTAGATGTCGTACTGGTAATCCTCTGAATATGGCTTCTGGATGCAACGTCCGGATGGCGTGTAGAACCTTGCGACCGTCAGGCGAACTCCTGAACCATCGCTGAAATAGACAGGCTCCTGCACGAGACCCTTGCCGAACGAACGCCTTCCGATGATGAGACCTCTGTCGTTGTCCTGGATGGCGCCTGCGAATATCTCGCTGGACGATGCCGTGGACTCGTTGATCAGCACGGTCAGGTCAATGTCCTGAAGGATTCCCTTGCCGTCGGCCTTGTAGTCGTCCTTCTTGCGGTGAAGTCCCTGCATATAGACGATCTCGTCACCTTTCTTGAGGAACATATCGCAGAGCAGCAGTGCCTGGTCGAAATACCCTCCTGTGTTGTCTCGCAGGTCGAAGATCAGTTTCTTCATCCCTTTCCCGAGCAGGTCAACGCTGGCCTGTGAGAACTCCGAGAATGTCGTTCTGGAGAACTTGGAGAGCTTGATGTAGCCGGTGGTGTCATTGATCATAAACGATGCGTCCACGCAGTGCATCGGAATCTTTCCTCTAGTGATTTCGAACGGGATCGTTTCGTTGCCTCTGCCGACTGTCACCGTGACTTTGGTCCCGGCAGGGCCTTTCATCCTGCGGACCATACTGTCCTGCGGGAATTTCACGCCGGCGATGTCCTTGTCCCCGACCTTGAGGATCCTGTCACCTTTTTGAAGGCCGACTTTCTCGGACGGGCCTCCCGGGATGACTTCCAGCACGATGGCCGTGTCGTTCGGGACGTTGAACTGGATTCCGATTCCATCGAAATTGCCGGCCAGATCGGTCTCGGCCTCGGTCAGCTCGACAGGTGGCATATAGACTGAATGAGGGTCCAGCTCAGCCAACGCGGCGGTGATGGCCGCATCGGTTACCTTTCCGACATTGATAGTGTCAACATAGTTCTTGTCGATCTGGTCAAGGATCAGATTCAGTTTCCGCCAGTCCCCGTACTGCACACGGAGCATATTCCTTTTCTGGCTGTAGGCGTTGTAGGCCAGCACAATGAGCGCGCCCACGACTATTCCCAGAATTGCGATCCAGATGGAAGATATTCGTTTCATCCTAATCTATCTTTTCAACTTTGATTCCAGCCTTGCGGAGCAGGTCAACTCCGTCCGTGAGGCGATATTCATCCTTATAGACGACTCTTTTTATGCCGGCCTGGATGATCAGTTTCGAGCATTCGATGCACGGGGAGGCCGTCACGTAGAGGGTCGCCCCGAGGCTGCTGTTGCCTGACTTCGCGACCTTGGTGATGGCGTTGGCCTCGGCGTGGAGGACGTATGGCTTAGTGGCTCCGTTCTCGTCCTCGCAGACGTTCTCGAATCCGGACGGCGTTCCGTTGTAGCCGTCGGAGATGATCATCCTGTCCTTGACCAGGATAGCTCCCACCTGCCGTCTCTTGCAGTAGGAGTTCCTGGCCCAGATCTCGGCCATCTCAAGGTATCGCTGGTCAAACTTTTCCATTACTTGTTTCTCTGGTAGAGGTATCTCTTGATGCTCTTCTTAGGCGTTCTCTCGAAGTCCTCCGGCATAAACTCGATCTTCTTGATCTTGGCGTAGTTAGGGATCTCCCTGTTGATTTCCGGAAGCTGTGATGTCAGCGTCTTTTCCAGATCCTCGCGGTTCATTCCGTCCAGCTCGCCCTGATGGTAGTCCGGATAGACGAGGGCTGTAAGGCCGCCGTTGTCTTCGATGACAAGCGAGTCAACGACGTAGGCGAACGAGTTGATTACTGACTCAAGCTCCTCCGGATAGATGTTCTGTCCGTTCGGGCCGAGGAACATACACTTGTAACGTCCTCTGATGTAGAGATATCCGTCCTTGTCGATGACACCCATATCTCCGGTCCTGAGCCATCCGTCCTCCGTGAAGAGATCCTTCGTGGCCTCCTCGTTCTTGTAGTAGCCAAGGGCGATGTTCGGGCCGTAGGCCTGGATCTCACCCTCGATGTTCTCCGGGTCAGGGGAGTCGATGCGGATGGACATATTCAACGCCGCCTTTCCGCAGGAGTAGAGCCTCTTGTCATCGTAGTGCGCGTAGGTGATGATCGGAGCGCATTCCGTCATTCCGTAGCCGACGGTGTAAGGGAACGCGATGTCCCAGAAGAACTTCTCGATCTCCTTGTTGAACGCCGCCCCACCCATAATGACTTCCACGAAGTTTCCGCCGAACGCGCTCACGAGCTCGCCGCAGATCTTCTTCTGGATCATCTTGTCGATTACCGGAACCTTGAGCAGGGTCTTGATTCCGCCCTTCTCCACGATCTTCTGGATCTTGGACTTATATACTTTCTCGATGATCAGCGGCACTGCGATGATGATGTTCGGCTTGACCTCGGAAAGCGCCTGCATAATGATCTTCGGGCTCGGCACCCTCGTCAGGAAATGCACGTGGGCTCCGATCGTCATCTCGAAGAGGAACTCGAACATCATTCCGTACATGTGGGCGGACGGGAGCATGGCCACCACATTCGTCTGGTTGTTCAGCTCTGGAAGCACGTGCTGCGCGAACTGGATGTTGGAGCACAGCGCCCTGTAAGGAATCATCACACCCTTTGAGAAACCGGACGTTCCGGAGGTGTAGTTGATCATCGCCAGCTCGTTAGGGGAGTCCTTGTAGTAGTTGAGATCCTCCGGCTCGAAGCTGTTAGGGTGGCGTTTCCCGAAATATTCATTCATATGCTCCCTGGCCTCGGTGATGCGAGGCACCTTGGAATACAGAAGCTGGAATGTGTTGATTCTCACCACCGCGAACAGCCCCGGCATCTCATCGGCGCTAAGCCCCTCCCAGATGACATCGTCCACAAAGAGAACCTTTGCCTCCGAATGATTGACCAAGTAATGAATATTCCCGGGCTTGAACTCGTGGAGGATAGGCACAGGCACCGCTCCATAGGTCATCGTGGCCAGGAAACTGACCGCCCAGTTCACCTGGTTGCGGGCGCAGATTGCCACCTTGTCACCTTTGTGCAGGAAGCATTTCTCGAAAGCGATGTGCAGTTTCTCGATGCGTCTTGCCACGTCCCTGTAGCAAAGGCTGACTCCCTGATAGTTGGAGAGCGCGAGTCTGTCCCAGTTTTTTCTGAAGCTTTCCTCCAGGGCCTTGTTCACTGATTCGAATTTGAATTCGTTCATAATGTTCGTTTTTATTTGCCGGGCTTGAAGGTCCTTTCCTTTCCATCGTAACAAACCGCGCTGAACCCTTTGTCCGTGATCTCGATCTTGCTGTCCGGCCGGATCATCCTGTTGCCCTCGCCCTTTATCAAAGGCTCTCCGCCGTTGAACGGGAAGACTATGCTTTGGGCTGATGTCCTGACCACCCAGTACTTTTTACCATTCCCTTCCAGAAGCTCCGGAAGGCTCTTTATAGTCTCATCGGCCGTTATTCCTTTCCAGGAAGGAACCTGCTTCCCGTGCAGGTCATAATAGCCTACGGTGTTGTCTGTGTGAAGGAGCATCGCCGTGTAGCCTTTGGCTCCCGTGAAATCGTACACGGCCGGTCCTGCCGCAATTTTCTTGCCTGTCTCGGCAGGAAATCCTGAGACAAAGCGTCCGAGCCTGTCAATCAGGTACATCTGTGATCCTGCCGCGAACAGGTACTGGATCTTTCCGTTGTTGTAGTAATCGACTTCCTGGACGTAGCCGCGGATCTTCGACTTGAACGGCACTCCCCAGACATCCTTTCCGTTCTCGTCCTGGAGGCAGATCGACAGATGGCTGTTCTGGTAGAGCGTGTTGATCTTGCCGGTGGCGCTGTTCATCACCTTATATGGACCTTCCGGCACATTGATGGTCGTGTCCCTTCCGGAAACCGAGGTCGGAACGCTTCCCTTGCTCACAAGAACCCTGTCCAGATTGAAATCCAGACCGACTTTGCCGCCTTCCGTTCCAGCCGAGATGACGACGGGGACGTATGACGCTCCCTTAAGGATATTCCTGCATCCTTTGGCCATCATCGGGCTGAATGTGGCGTCGAGCAGGTTCGGGTCCTCGCTGAGAGAGTGGTACATCCAGACACCGCAGTTTTTCTGCGGAATCCTGTCGAGGCCTTCCGTCCCGAAGCGGGCGGCCAACGTCTCCTTGATGAAGTCTGACTTTGAATATTCAGAAACGCAGTCAGCCGCTCCTGCCACTATCCAGTCTCCAACCAGAGCGCAGGCGTTCTCCTCTTCCGCCTTGAATATATTCCCGAATATGGCAGAGGCGAACCCTGGGCACTTCATACCGCTGATGTTGTCCGCTTTCTGCCTGTTCCCAGGACGCAGCATCAGGATCTGGCGAAGTTTTTCTCCGAAGTGCAGGTTTATTATGGATATCTCCTTGATGTCCAAGGATCTCGCCCATTCCTCGGCGTTCTGGCCGAAGTCCTTTTTCTGAGCCGCCAGCATCGCCTCGAACTTGTCCAGCCGGCTTCTGGAATCAAGGTAATTCCTGTAAGCCTTCAGGTAGGAAGAGATGTTCCCTATCGGAAGATCGAGGATGAAATCCACATTCGACGGGACCGCGTCGGCGATCCGCACCTCGGAAGATCCGGCGTGCGTGAGTATATTCAAGTAATATGACGGTTCGTTCGAGTAGAGCAGGGTGCCTCGCATAGCGACTCCGCTGTCGGAATGTTTGGTTATGCTGAAAGCCGTCCACTCGGACAGTTCCTTGAAGAAGTTTCTGGATTTGCGGTGCTTCTTCGCGAAGTATGCGCCGAGGATGTTGTCCGTGTAGGCGTTGGAGAAGAAGATGACATCGTCTCCGGAGGCGGCGGAAGCTATTTCCGCGAATCCGTTCGCCTCAAGGATGCTGTGCCCTTCCTCCAGATGCCTTATCGAGGAGTTGATGATTGTCTCGGAAGAGGAGATCAGAATAAGGTCTCCATTGGTCCTTGCGATGAGCCTTGAGGAATCCGCGTCGGCCATAAGCCGGCGGAAGTCCTCGGTTGTGTCAGCGATGGCTTTTCCCGCGTCTATGATCATAAGCGGAGGAAGATCCTTGCTGTAATGAACGGAGACGATGGCTTGGGCTTTCCTGAGACTGTTGTACTTGTTCGACGCTATGATGTCGAATCTGCCCGATGTCAGTTCCCCGAAAACGGACACGGAATCGCCGAGATATTCGCAAAGCCTTCCGAAGTTCTTGGCACAGAAGACAATGGCCGCGTCGGACGGCACCGCCTTGACCAGCTGGTGAGTCTCCAAAAAGCGGGAATCGTCATTGATGACGCTGTCTGAGGATTCTGAATATAATTTCACAACGGCGAAGGCGATTCCTCCGATGAGGATCACCGCCGCGGCGATAAGTATGGTCAGTGTCTTTCTGTTCATCAGCTATATTGGCAAATATACGCAATATTATTGGGCAACGAACAAATATACGATATTTCCGGTCTGTCTTGCCGGAGCCGTTCCGGATGCGGAGAACCGTGAAAGCCTCGCCGCCCTTATCGCAAAGTCCCTCAGGCACTTGTCATCCGAGGACACCTCGTCCTGGACTTTCGCGTTCAGAACCTTGCCGGAAGGGTCAACGGTGATGATGACCGTGACGTGGCCGGCTCCCAGACATCTGTAGGCCGGAATGGAAAGTTTGCTGGCTTTTCTGCCGTCAAGTTCGTAGGACACAACGGAAGGTCCTTGGTAGGATGATTTCTTCTGTTCCTCTTTTGGCTGGCTCGGTTTGCTGACAGCGGCGTAATCCTCGTCCGGCTCATCGAACTTAGGTCCGTTCTTGAGTTCCTGCGCCAGTTTCTCGGCCTCTTTGTAAAGTTCCTCGGCGTTGGTGTTGCGGTCGTCCTTGAGAGCGCCCCTGTCCACGGCCACATTCCTTATTGGAACGCCTGAAGCCGCCGCAAGCATCCTGTCAAGCCTCTCGCTTACCTCTTCCTTGAGGTTGCGCTCCGCCTGCTCTTTCTCAACCTTCTCCTGCTTGGAGAAATCCAGCACGAAGGTGTTCTCCCTTTTCAACGCGGATGAGATCTGGCAGACAAGCAGCACAATCACCACCGCCAGATGGAATATGACGGTAATGTACAGCCCTGCCTTGTCGTCGCTCTTCATAGCATTGATTTTCTTTGGAATATTCCCGGATCACCGTCCGCACGCCTATTCGGCGTCCGCCAGTTCCTTCTCCCTGAGGGATTTCTCGATCGTGGCTGAGATGATGTCGATGGCCACCTTGTTGTGCCCTCCCTGCGGGATGATGATGTCCGCATAGCGCTTGCTCGGCTCTATGAACTGGAGGTACATCGGCTTGACTGTCTTGGTGTACCGCTCGATGACGGTTTCCACCGTCTTTCCTCTCTCAAGAATATCTCTGGCCATCACCCTCATCAGGCGGTCATCGTCATCAGCGTCCACGAATATCTTGATGTCCATCTGTTCCCGCAGTTCCTTGCAGGTGAAGACCAGGATTCCCTCGATGATGATTACCTCCGCCGGCTCGACCGTGACGGTCTCTGTCTTTGACCGGGAGCAAGTGATGTAGGAATATACCGGCTGTTCGATCGCCTTGCCGTTCTTAAGCTCCCTCAGCTGTTCGCAGAGAAGCTTGAAGTCGATGGCGTCCGGATGGTCGAAGTTGATCTGTTGCCTCTCTTCCAACGGAAGATGGCTGGAATCCTTGTAGTAGGAGTCCTGAGGGATGACGACCACCTTTTCCTTAAGCTTTTCGGTTATGGCGTTGACAACCGTTGTCTTTCCGGAGCCGGAGCCGCCGGCTATTCCAATCACTAGCATATTCGTTTGTATTTTAGAATTCGGCGTTCTTTGGAGTCCTTGGGAACGGGATCACGTCACGGATGTTGGCCATACCGGTGACGAAGAGCAGCAGCCTCTCGAATCCGAGACCGAATCCGCTGTGAGGCACGGTTCCGTACCTGCGGGTGTCGATGTACCATTCGAGGTTCTTGCGGCTCATCTTGAGCTCGTCGATCCTCTGCTCCAGTTTCTCAAGGGATGCCTCTCTTTCGGAACCGCCGATGATCTCGCCGATCTTCGGGAAGAGCACGTCCATTCCGCGCACGGTCTTTCCGTCTTCGTTCTGCTTCATATAGAAAGCCTTGATGTCCTTAGGGAAGTCCGTGAGGATCACCGGCTTGCCGAAGTGCTTCTCCACGAGGTAGCGCTCGTGCTCGCTCTGGAAATCAGTTCCCCAGTGAACCGGGTACTCGAACTGCTGGCCGTTCCTGACGGCCTCTTCGAGAATCTCCACAGCCTCCGTGTAGGTGACTCTCTGGAACGCGATTCCGAGGACACTCTTGAGTCTTTCGATAAGCCCGTCATCGTACTTGTCGTTGAGGAACTTGAGGTCATCAGCGCAGTTGTCGAGAGCGTACTGCACGAGGTATTTCACGAACTCCTCGGCCAGCACCATATTGTCGTTGATGTCGTAGAAGGCCATCTCCGGCTCGATCATCCAGAACTCCGCGAGATGTCTCGGGGTGTTGGAGTTCTCCGCCCTGAATGTAGGACCGAAAGTGTAGATCTCACCGACGGCCGTCGCTCCAAGCTCACCCTCAAGCTGTCCGCTCACGGTAAGGCTGGTCTTCTTTCCGAAGAAGTCCTTGCTGAAATCAACCTTTCCGTTCTCTTTCTTAGGGACGTTCTCAAGATTGAGTGTCGTGACCTGGAACATATCTCCGGCTCCCTCGGCGTCAGATTCGGTGATAAGAGGTGTGTTGAGGTAAACGAATCCCTTGTCGTTGAAGAATTTATGGATCGCGAAAGCCATAGCGTGACGGATCCTCAGCACGGCTCCGAACGTGTTTGTCCTCGGGCGGAGGTGAGCTACAGTGCGGAGATATTCAAGAGAAGTGTTCTTCTTCTGGAGAGGGTACCTGACAGGGTCGCATTCGCCGAGCACCTCGATCTTCTTCGCCTGGATCTCGACCGCCTGTCCGCTTCCCACCGATTCGATCAGGTCGCCGGTCACGCTGATGCTCGCTCCGGTTGTGATCTTGGCGATAAGCGCCTCGTCAAAGTTGGCCATATCAACCACAACCTGAATGTTATTCACTGTCGATCCATCGTTGAGGGCGATGAACTTGATCTGCTTGTTTCCTCTTTTGGTCCTGACCCAACCTTTGGCAAGGACTTCCTGTCCCGGTGCCGCCTTCAGCAAGGCCTTAACTTTACTCCTCGTTACCATATTTTTATGACATTTGATTCAATCTCACAAAGATAGTATAAAATTTACGCTGGTCAAAGACC
>CAVCRL010000079.1:0-10919 GCA_963604455.1 Lachnospiraceae bacterium
GCGCGCGCCGATGGTACTGACACACCAGTTGGGAGAGTAGGTCGCCGCCGTACTTCGGGGAGCCCTGATGTCATACGACATCGGGGCTCCTTTTTTGTGTGTATGCCCACGGGACCGGACCCTCTGGCCTCTCAAGGGTACTTGTCCATCATAGGATAATGTAATATCTTGAATAGTAGATAGTTGCTTAAATTCATTGTCTGTATGCAGGTATGGAGAATCCGAAGCTAAACCTTTATTTTTGCGAAAAATAATTGAAGATTATGAAAGATTTGATTGCTTGTTGCGGACTTGATTGCGAGAACTGCGATGCCCGCAAAGCCACCATCACAAATGATGATGAGCTTAGAGTGAAAACTGCAAAGGAATGGGCTGAGGCGAACGATGCTCCTATTAAGCCCGAGCACATCAACTGTATGGGATGCCGTACTGAAGGCGTGAAGTATCTTTATTGCAGTGAACTCTGCCCTGTTCGTAAATGTGTGCGGGAGAATGGTTACAAGACTTGTGCTGATTGCTCTGAAATAGATGCTTGTGATATGGTTGGACAGATTTTCAAGAATGTGCCTGATGCCCGTAACAATCTGAAATCATCTCAGTTAGCAGTGGAATTGTTCAAGACTTTGGCTATTTTATGCCTGCCGTGGTTCTGACCTTTGCTCGCCCCTTCATTCAGCTGGATGCTGATATTTTTGCTATATGGCTAAAAATCATTACATTTGTGAATATTACGCGGTCAGCCTTGGCTTGTCCGCCAAAGAAGTAACGTAGTGTATTTGAAACTATTACAGAGAATTATCCTTGCTGCCGCCGGCATTATGCTGTGCGGATGCAACGGGTTTGAAGGGGTTGAGACCAGGTCAACCTCCGGTCCTGTCAAGGTCGTTCTTGCGATAGGTGACGGCCCCGTGACAAAAACGACATATAATTCGGAAACCAGACGTTTTGTCTGGGAGGCGGGCGATGCCGTCTCGGTCTGGGCGCGATCATCTGCGGGAACATATCCGCTTGATGGTCAGACTTTCAACCTAATGGCCACTGGGGCCGATGGTGCCTCGGCATATTTTTCGGCCACGCTTCAATCTCAGATGACTGAGGGAACATATTCATACTATATGACTTACCCGCTCCCGGATTCTGTGGAGGGAGGCAAGGCTGTGTTCTCGGTACCGGCTGTTCAGGACGGAAGCGCTTCGGATGGAGTGGATATCATCGTAGCGGAACCTGTGGAGGGGCCGGCTTTGGCGCCGATAGAGACAGGAACGCCTATCGTGCAGGACAACGTTCTGAAAATCAAGATGAAGCATCTGCTCCATTTCTTGAGATTCTATATCCCTGAAGGAAAGAATGTGCTTGGTGAGCCGCTGACCAGAATTGAGTTCTCAATGCCTCAGGCGATCGCGGGAGTGGTGTCGGTGGATGTCACCGATGCCTCCACGGCCACTCTCGGCTCGGGAACAAACTTTATGACCCTTGATCTAAAAGATCCGATTGGAGAGAACGAATCCGCTGTCGCCGGAATATTCCCCCCGGAGACGGCATATTCATCAGAAGGCCAGATGAGTGTGACGGTATATTCGGAAAACAAGTGGGCGGCTTTGACTCCTGTCTCATTGGCGGGCAGGACCTTCTCAGCCGGGCATATCACTCCGGTCCCTCTTAGGCCGGCGGAGGCTAAGACTCTCTATCAGATAAGGTTCACGCTGGCCTCAAATAATCTGGGAGAGGATCCGCAGAGCATCACGCTTGCGCTTCCGGAAGGGGTCAACTGGCCTGGGAAGGCTTCCAATGAGATGACGTTGGGAGGGAACGGGACCACGATCAAAGTCGGAGACACGTTTGTAGTGAAGACGAAGGATGAGGCTGCGTTCAGGGCTCTGTCCTCCCAGACTTTGGCGGTAAGCTACGACTCCGAGAATGCGTTGGTGTCAGAGAACATCGCTCTCGGGGACTTGACGACTGTCTCAAGTGCTACTTGCTCTTTGAACTGCCCGTATCTGTTTTTCGAGGATTTCAGCGATGTCGGGGATATCAGTTCAAGCGATAAGTACGCCACGTCCAATATGGGCTCGAAAGATCCTGAGACTTTCCTGAACGGATGGAGTGCGGCAAGAGTCGGGGCCAAGGCCGGGACTTCAATCAGAATAGCGTGCCGTCGGGAAACATCCGCGAACTATGCGGCCAGGGCGGATTCTCCGTTCCTGTCGGGTCTTAAGGCGAACCGGTCCGTAAGCCTTGACATCACGTTTGATTACTCTATGGACCGGCAGAATGGTGGTATCGGCCCAGTGGATGTCTCCCAGACTATGTATGTGGGGTATATCACTACTGACAAGAGCCTTAAGAGTGGAGACACTACCGGCGACTATCCGGTAAGCTACACATCGGACGAGACTGGTGGATCATATACGAATGTCAACCATACATATAATGCGGTGCTGTCGGACATCAAAGCTCCTATAAGGCTGAGTTGGAGAACAATGCCGGAAAACAAGGCCGGATTAAACAACAACACCTGCTGGCTCTACATAGACAACATAAAAGTGAAAATCAAAAAGTAGAATGAATATGAATGTAAACGGAAAAATGACCGGAATGCTGGCGCTGGCGCTTTTGTCGGTGTCCTGTTCCCGGCATTTGAACGAATCTGAGGGGAGCGTCTTGTTCTCCGTGGACGCGGATTCTCCGGTCGAGGTTGTGACCAGGAGCAACGTGTCCGACTACACAGCCCTTCCCGCCGCCGGTGACTTCATTATTGTCATCTCCAACGGCAATGGCGACGAGGTTTACAACGGCCGGCTCGATGGCTACAATACTTCAACCGCACTGAAGACCGGAAACTATTCAGTCAAGGCCACCTACGGGAACGTCTCCGACGAGGGATTCGGAAAGCCTTGCCTGTCAGGGGAAAAGGCGTTCGCTGTCACGGGCGGGGGCACGGTTTCGGTCGCGATTCCTGTATCCTTGGCGAACTCGATAGTCAAGGTTGAGTGCACGGACCGATTCAAGTCCTATTACACGGACTACTCCTTCACTGTAAAGACAGGCGCCGGCACCGAGATCTCTTTCCCTAAGGGAGAGGCGCGGGCTGCCTTTGTGGACGCTTACACGATTTCTGTGTCCGGAACGCTGACAAACCAGGGTGGAAAGACTCTGAATTTCTCCAAGGACTACAAGGCTTTGGCTCCTAAGACCTGCTACACCATCAAGTTTGATGTGTCCAATGTGGGTGGTAACTCCATAACGGTCTCTTTTGACGACACGGTGGAGGATGTCGAGCTGGTGGATATAGATCTTAACGACTGACGAGATGAAAAAGATATCTTACATATTCATTGCTGTCATTATGGTTTTGACAGCGTCCTGCAAGAAGGACAATTTTAATTATCATAATGGTGACAAGACCGGCACGCTGTCATTCGAGGGGCTTTCACTTGAGGTTTCCGATGAGGTGCACAAGGTCTCCACACGCGCCGAGGCGGCAAGCGATGACTACGTGCTGTTCCTTTATGACAACGCCGGGCTGCTTGTCTGGCAGAAGACCTATCAGGAGGTGCGCGGGAGCGCAAGCATCTCTCTTCCAGCCGGTAACTACAGCCTTGAGGCACGTTCCACAAGCGCTGAGGTTCCGCAGGCCAAGTTCACGGCTCCTGTCTATGGCGCTACAAGGAACTTCGCCATCAAGGCAGGCGTGACCACAACCCTTGGCTCCATCACCTGCACCCTTCTCCAGGCGCTCGTGACGGTAGGATATAATGAGGATTTTCTGAAATCTGTGACAGGAGACGGTGTCGCGTCCGTGGAATTGACCGCCGGCTATCCTTTGGAGTACAAACTGGAATATTCCAACGGCAATCCTACCTACGACCGCCGTCAGGGGTATTTCGCAGTGAACGGTAGTGACGCCACCATCGCCTTGATATTCAAGGGTTCGGTTGACGGCAAGACGCAGAGGATGCGTGCCACCATCACGAATGTGAAGGCGCAGGACTGGCACATCGTCACGATAATGAAGAAGGTTGACGCTTCCGGCAACGCCTCGTTCTCTGTCGAGATTGACGGCTTGGTTGAAGACATTGAACTGGACAATGATGTGGCCGCTGACGAGCAGGGCGACGGCAATGACCCTAACGCCCCTGTCGGAGATGGAGGAATCGATCTTGTCAGCACAAGTATATATGACATAACCAAGACAGTCACAGTGCCTTCGTCCGGGGCTTTCCCGCTCACTATGACCGCGAAGATCCCTAATGGCACCAGGAAGTTCACTGTTGACATCGCTTCCACAAACGCTGATTTCATCAATTCGGTGAACACGGTTGGCGGAACAACCCTTGATCTGATCAACCCTTCGGATGCCGCTATGGGCGTGTTCGACATCGTTCCGTTCCCGCACGGCTCAGAGCTTTCCGGCAGGACCGAGATCAATTTCGACCTGTCGGGCGCTCAGACTCCGCTTCTGGCGTTCAAAGGCACTCACACATTCACGATGAACGTGGTGGACAACAAGGGCTGCCGAAAGAGTATTCCGATAACCCTTGAGGTGCTTTAGGAGGAATGAATATGGAAAATAAACACACAATCATAACATTGGCTCTCTTGGCGACCGCTATGGGAGCGTGCGCCAGATACGATGAGACTCCTGCCGCCAAGGGAACCTTCAGCCTTGATGTCAGGATGTCGGAGCCTGCCACCAAAGCCGCTATGAGTCAGGAGGAACTGCTTTCATCGGCCAAGGTCAGCATCTACAAAGGCGACTTCTCCGGCAAGGTCCGTGAATATGTATATTCACAGATGCCGGAGGCGATCTACCTCCCTGCCGATGAATATCGTGTCGATGTCACCGCCGGAGAGTTGGTGAAGTCGGCGCCGGCTCAGGCTTCTTGGGAGCAGAAAAGCTACAAAGGGTCTTCCGATGTGACTGTCACCGCCGGTGCTTCCAGCAAGGTGACTGTCACCGCGAAGGTCTGCAACGTTATCTCAAGGGTTACTTTCGACCAGACGGTTACGGAGGCTTTCGAGGCGGGGTACTCTTGCTCGGTAAGCCTTGGCGAATCGGGTGGACAACTGGTTTACGATGCGTCCAAGGGCGGGCAGGATGGATTTTTCATCGCTTCCGGCTTCGAGCCTTCGCTTTACTGGTCCTTTACCGGAAAATTGAGGAAAGACGGCAGTTCCTTCACTAAATCCGGCGAGATCAAGTCCGTGGAGGAAGGGAAAAGGTATAGGCTGAACCTTAAATATACCGAAAAGGATGGACTGCTGGCCTTCGACCTTCTGGTGGATGACTCCACGAACAACATCTACGATGACATCATCTTTGACGGAACCTCCACCGGAATCGCCCAGTCTTCCAAGTATGAGATCTGGGCCGGTCACTTCACCGCTCACGCCGATGTGGATGAGGCTCAGTACGACAAGGACAAGGTCTGGTTCGATGTGCGTGAGAAAGGCACCGGGGAATGGAAGCGTGTCGCCGCGGTTCGTGACGCCGAGGGCACTTTCAGCGCGGATCTCACCGGACTGACCCCGTCAACCGTCTATGAATATCGTCTCTCGTTGACCTCTCTTGAGTCCGGCGAGGAGGAACTCATCAACGCTCCGTCAGATGTCACCACCGACAAGGCCGTGCCTGTTCCTAACGGAGGTTTTGAGACGACATCCAATGCGGAAGGCTCGAAATACAAGTCGTTCTATGATCCGGACTCTTCCGATCCTACCCTTCAGACCAAGTGGTGGGGCAACGGAAACTATGGCGCTACGCTTGTGGGCTCAAGTTCTGTGATCTGCTATCCGGATGCGTCTGATTTCAAGGAGGGTACCCAGTCCGTGTGCCTCCAGTCCCGTTGGGTGGTCGTGAAATTCGCGGCCGGCAACCTTTTCAGCGGACATTTCGGAGACCTTATCGGAACCACTGGCGGAACGGTTTATTTCGGAAGGCCGTTCACGGCGAGACCAACGGCGTTGAGATTCTGGATGAAATATTCCGGAGGCATCATCAACCGTGAGTCCAGCAATGTGCCGGATGGCGGAAAGAAAGGCAACTACGACAAGGCCTCGATCAGGATAGCCCTTGGCACCTGGGATTTCAAGAAGTATGGAGGAGACGCTGACAGTCCGGTCAAGTTTGACACCACCGATCCGGGCACATTCGTGGATTTCAGCACGGATGCCTCCACGATCGCCTTCGGAGAGGAGATTGTGGCTTCCGACGCGTCGAATTCGACCAATGTCTGGAGGCAGGTCACAATCCCTCTTAAGTACAGCAACCTCACGACATACCCGACACACATCATAATCAGCTGCGCCGCAAGTATGTACGGAGACTATTTCTCCGGCTACGATGACAGCAGGCTCTGGCTTGACGGTATGGAACTTATTTACGAATAATGACTCGGCGCATATTCAGAATACTATCGGTCTTGCTTCTGTTCTTCGGCTCATTGCGGGCTGAAGGGCAGAAGCTGGACAGGGGCATCGACTTGTCGTCCCAGCCTTGCTTCATCAGGAAGGGAACCTGGATGGTGGGAGGCGGCGCCAGTTATATGCTGCACAACAATGACAATTCCCGTCTGCTGGTGGTCAACGGCATAAAGTCAACCGGCTATACCCTTTCAGTCAGCCCGGCGTTCTGCTATATGTTCAAGGACAATATGGGAGTCGGGGTCCGGGTCGGCTACAAGAGGAATATGTTCCAGCTGGACTCCGCGAAGATGAGTTTCGAGGACATCAATATGGAAATGTCTGATTTCCATAAGATCAGCCACGCCTTTGAGATTCAGGGAATCGGACGCTACTATATTCCTGTGGGATCGTTGAAGCGGCTCGGACTTTTCAACGAGTTGCAGCTGTCATATTCATACGGCCAGGGAAAGGTCTTGGACGGTCACGGCGACAAGGTGAACGCATCGTATGAGACTTCCAACGCATTGGGAATCAATGTCTGCCCAGGTTTTATGGCCTTTGTCACCGACAAGCTCGCCATCGATGTGAGTGTGAATATGATGGGACTCCATTTTGATTGGACGGACCAAAGCCACAACAGGGTGGCGGACGGAGACCGTAGTTTTACTTACATTAATTTCAGGGTGAACCTGCTTGCGGTGGGATTCAGCCTTTACTATTACCTCTGATCCAGTGAGAAAGATTGCGTTGATATTTTCCATTCTGCTTTCCGCGCTCAGTCTTGGGGCCGCGGAGAAAGACAGTCTCTCTGTTGTGGAAAGACGTGGCCCGGACAGGCTCTTTATGCCGAAGGGTGACTTCTCCGCTGGAGTGCAGTTCTTCTATGCGGATCTGTCCAGCACTGACAGTGAATATCTTATGGTGCTCCAGCATTTGGACGCGAACGGCACGATGATGACATTGTCACCTTTCCTGGACTATACTTACAAGAACAACAGGTCGGTCGGTCTCAGGGCGAAGTATTCTTCTGCCAAGGGCGGTATCTCCAACGCTGATTTCTCGATGCTCAGCGACGATCTGGAGGTTTCGCTGAATGACATCCAGGCGGATTCCCGCACGGTTCAGGCGGAGGTCTTCCACAGGGCTTATGCTTCGCTGGACAAACGCGCCAGGATAGGTGTGTTCACTGATGTGTCGTTGGGATATTCCTACACCAGGACCTCGTTCTCCTACAATGAGGAGAGCCTGGACAGCTACGCAGCGGCGAACCGGGTCAAGATCGCCGTGCATCCCGGATTGATGATATTCGTGACCAACAGCATCAGCACGCACGTGGCGATCGGCATCGGAGGAGCGACGTACAATCATATTGATTACTATAAGAATGGTGAGATTGTCGGCACGAGAGATTTCTCCAAGGTACGTTTTATGCTTGATGTGCTTGACATCTCATTCGGACTCAGCTTTCATATTTAAACGATGAACAGATTATTCTCCATTATATTCATTATTGTGTGTCTTCCGGTGCTGTCCTGCATCCGCAATGACATCCCGTACCCTGAGATAGACGCGGCGATAACCCAGCTTGACGTTGACGGAGCGAATGCCGTCAACATCAGTGACGATGTGCGTGAGGTGCTTGTGACTTTCGGAGAGGCGGTGGATTTGAGAAATGTCAATATCCGTGAGGTCACGTTCAATGATGACGCGGTGTCCTCCTCGGAGCCGATAGTCGGGACAAAGGACCTTTCCACCCCGCTTGGAGTGACCCTCAAGGCCTATGAGAATGAATATGCCTGGACAATCAAGGCCGAGCAGCCTATCGAGCGCTATTTCACTCTTTCCGGTCAGGTCGGCGAGACTGTGATAGACGCACCCAACAAGCGTGTCGTGACTCAGGTCTCCTCCTCTGTCGGATTGGAAGATCTGAGGGTCTCGGAGGCGAAACTTGGACCGGATATGATCACGACCTATTCTCCGGCGATCTCGGAGTTGCGTGATTTTGAGGAACCTGTGACGCTTACTGTCTCATACAGAGATGTTTCCGAGACGTGGACCATCTATGTGGAGACCGTTGAGTCAGCGGTTACAATCTCGCATCCTGATGTGTGGACAAGAGTCGCCTGGCTTAAGGCAGCCGGAGTGGAGGGCCGTAAGAATGGATTCCGCATAAGAAGATACGGAGATCCGCAGTGGAACGAGGTTCGGAACATCACCTCAGACGGAGGCTCTTTCAGCGCCGCCGCCGATGGACTTGAGCCATTGACTGAATATGAATGCTGCGCCTACAGCGGGGATGATGTCTCCGAGATTGTAAGATTCACGACCGAGGCTGAGGTACAGCTTCCTAATTCCGGTTTCGAGACGTTCTCCAACGCCGAGTCTGACAAATATTGTTCGTTCTATGATCCTGCGTCGTCGGTTCCTGCGCTCCAGGCCAAATGGTGGGGGAGCGGCAACAAGGGCTCGACAACCGTCGGCTCAAAATTCGCAATCACCAAACCGGATGACACCGAAAAGGTTGAAGGAAAATATTCATTGAAGATGGAGTCGCAGTATGTGGTTATCAAGTTCGCCGCCGGCAACATCTTCTCCGGTGAATATGGCGGGAATGTCGGCACGTCGGGCGGAAAGATCAGAATGGGCCGTCCGTTCACCTTGCGTCCTCGGAAGCTGACCGTCTGGCTGAAGTACAAGAGCGGCAAGATCCAGCAGAAGACCCTCGGCGGCTATCCTGACGATGATGTTGTCAAGGTAGGTGACAACGACAGGGGCATTGTCTGGGTGGCTCTCGGCACTTGGGATTTCCGCAAATATGGCGGCACTGCCGATTGTCCGGTGGAGGTTAACACCACCGACAAGTCCACATTCTTCAACCCGAAGGGCAAGGATGTCGTCGCCTATGGCAAGTTCGTCACAGACCACGACACGGAATGGACCAAGGTCGAGATTCCTCTTGAATATGTCTCCACATCTGTCCGACCTACTCACATCATAGTCTCCTGTGCGGCAAGTATGCTTGGAGACTACTTCACCGGCAGCCCGGACTCGATCCTTTGGGTGGACGACCTGCGGTTGGAATATTAACGCAGTTAAGTTTCATTTTGAGGAAGAGCAGTTAGCCACCCCAAAAGTACCGACAAATCCTGGGATTGGTCGGTACTTTTGTTAGCCGATGAATATTTTGTCAAATTTTCTTGGTATTTAGAATATTTTTCCGATATTTGCCGTGTTGAACTAATAGAATGAGAAGTTTCAATCATATCCACCTACATCTTCACCATCGCCAGAAGCGGAGGTGACTTTGTCGTGGGTATCTGTTTATGAGGGATATTAAGGTCAAGGCTCGCTTCCGTTTTGGTTGCGGGCCTTTTTTATAAAACGAACGACAAATGTTAAGAATCGCGATTCAGGCCAAAGGCCGTTTAAGTGAAGAGAGCCTCACACTGCTGCGTGAGGCCGGTATCGAGGTGGATGACACCAAGCGGAAATTCCTGTCCAGATCCAGTAATTTCCCGGCTGAGATACTCTATTTGAGGGATGATGACATTCCGCAGGCCGTCGCTCAAGGCGTGGCTGATTTAGGAATAGTTGGTTACAACGAAGTCTGCGAGAGGGGAGAGGCAGTGGAGATTGTTGACCGTCTGGGCTTTGGACCGTGCCGCATTTCTTTGGCGATCCCCAAGTCTGAAGAATATACTGGACTGGAATATTTCAACGGTAAGCGGATCGCGACATCGTATCCGAACATCTTGGGCAAATTCTTGAAAGATAAAGGAATAGATGCATCGGTCAACGTTATCGCAGGCTCTGTGGAGATCGCTCCGACCGTTGGTATGAGCGATGCTATCTTCGACATCGTGTCTTCCGGCGGGACGCTTGTTAGCAACGGACTCAAGGAGGTTGAGAAGGTGGTGTTTTCGGAGGCTGTGCTGATTTCGGCTGGCAATCTTTCGGAGGAAAAGGCTAAACTTTTGGAACAGATAAAGTTCCGCTTTAACGCTGTCCGGGACAGCCGTGGAAAGAAATACCTGTTGATGAATATTCCCAACGACAGGATCGAGGATGCGATAAGGATTGTTCCGGCGATGAGGAGCCCGACTGTGCTGCCGCTTGCGCAAAGCGGGTGGTCTTCACTGCATTCCGTTGTGGATGAGAGCGTTCTGTGGGAAAAGATCGAAAGTTTGAAAGAGATTGGAGCTGAGGGCATTCTTGTTCTCTCAGTAGAGAAGATGGTTTTGTAGATATTGAATATTTATTCATTTATTTTATGCGGAATTTTGATTGTACGGTCACTTCGACAGGCTCAGTGACCACGATATACAATAACCCTTCCCGAACCGAATGGCCGAAACTGACCGCAAGGGCCGCCGAAAGCGATTCCGACATCGAAGCAAGCGTCAGATCCACTCTTGAATATGTCCGGACACAAGGCGACAAGGCGGTTCTGGACCTAGAGTCCCGCTATGATAGTGTGTCTTTCGCTTCGGTTGAAGCCTTGAAAGTCAGTGATA
>CAVCRL010000080.1:0-6472 GCA_963604455.1 Lachnospiraceae bacterium
CCGCTGTTGACTCCAAGTTCAAGATGCCTCAGGTCTGGAAGACTTCCCTCGCTGTCGACTACCAGCTTCCTGTCTCATTCCCGTTCACGATCACCGCTGAAGGAATATTCAACAAGACCGTCAATGGTGTGATGATGTCTGACTGGAGTATGCTTCCTGCCGAAGGCTTCGCAAGATGGAACGGCGCTGACAACCGCCCTATCTTCCCTGCGACGTTCAGAAACGCCACCAAGGCCTTCGTTCTTGAGAACACAAGCAAGGGCTATGGTTACTCAGCCAATGTGACTGTGAATATGCGCCCGGTTGAGAGCCTCAGCCTTATGGCTGCCTACACCCGTGTGGCTTCCAAGGAAATCACCGGTATGCCTGGCTCAAACGCCGAGTCCGCGTTCACTTATGTTCCTACGGTCGCCGGTCCTAACAATATCCAGCTCCACAATTCTCAGTACGTTACCCCTGATCGTTTCGTCGCTTCGGCCACGCATCACGACAAGAGCGGCAACCACTACAGCTTGATCTACGAGGCTTGGAGAGGTGGTTACAACTACTCTTATATGCTCGCCAATGATATGAATGGTGACGGCTACAGCTACGACGCCCTTTATATTCCTACTGATGAGCAGGTTGCCGACAACCAGTTCCGCTTCGCCTCCGAAGGTGACCGTGACCGCTTTATGGAATATGTCCACAACGACAAATATCTCAGCAAGCATCAGGGTGAATATGCCGAGGCTTACAGCGTTTACTCTCCTTGGGTTCACAGACTTGACGTAAGCTACAAGCACGACTTCAAACTCAACATCGGCAAGACCACCAACACTCTTCAGCTCAGCGTTGACATCAAGAACATCCTGAATCTCTTCAACTCAAGCTGGGGTGTTATGAAGTATATGAATCCAGACCTGAACTCAGGCCGTATCCTCAAGTATGAGACGACTGACAACCAGGGTTATCCTGTATTCTCCACTCCGAGTGCGGTCACTTCAGGCGTGAAGACATTCGTTCCTTACACTGCCATCGGACAGTGCTGGTACGCTTCAGTGGGAATAAAGTATATGTTTAACTAATATTTATTGAGATAATTATGAAACTTAGATATTTATTCTCAGCTATTCTTGCTTCCGCCCTCTTTGTTGGTTGCAACGATGAGGAACTTGGAACGTTGGACAACATCAAGCTGGATGAGTCCTATCTTTCTATTCCGAACGCCGGCGGCTCAACTGTTTTGACCGTGTCTGCTACTGATGCTTGGGAATTTGTCACAAATGACACTTGGCCTGAGGTTATCAAGAGGAATAATGACGGCAGCATCAAGTCCCAGACACCGTCCTGGCTTGCCGCTGACAAGATGTCCGGTACCGCCGGAGAGACAAAGGTTACCTTCTCGGCAGAGGCTTTCGAGGGTGGCCGTGAGCTTGAGCTTACAATCAAGGTCGGTGACAACTCACAGTTCGTAAGGGTTCGTCAGGGCTCTATGACCGCTGTCACCGTTACTTGCGCCGAGGCCAACGTCAGCCCTGAAGGCAAGAACGTAAGGGTTAAGGGTGTCTGCACATCAATCGTCAACACCACTTATGGCAACTGGTATCTTGAGGATGAGACCGGATCTGTTTACATCTATGGTACTCTTGACAAGAAAGGTGCTGAGAAGAACTTCGCCAGCCTCGGAATCGAGCTTGGGGACGTTGTTACCGTTGAAGGTCCTGTAGGATCATATAAGGGCAGCCCTCAGCTTGTCAATGTCACTGTGGTCAGCATCAAGAAGTCTCTTATTAAGGTTGTCAACACATCAACCACAATCGCCAAGAAGGGCGGAGAGTTCTCTGTGAAGGTCGCTTACAAGGGCAACGGTGTGTTCCCTTCAGTCCCTGAGGACTGCGATTGGGTTAAATATGTCGGAATGGACTATGTGAAGGGTGTTCCTACCAAGATTGAGCCGAGCCCGGCCGACACCGCTGTCGCCAAGTTCTCTGTGGCCGCCAATGAGGGTGCCGCACGTTCTTGCGACATCAAGTTCGCTTCCTACAAGGGATCCGATTCTTCTGACGGTACGTTCACCGTTTCTCAGAAGTCTGGTCTGGCTTATCTTGACGAGCCTTTCACTCAGAGTATCGGCAAGTTCACCATCGAGAACATCAACCTTCCATCGGGCAGCAGCTTTGTATGGAGCTATGCTGGATCCAACTACGGTATGAAGGCTTCTTCTTACGTAGGAGGCAAGAACCTCGCCTCAGAGGCTCTTCTGGTTTCTCCTGAGATTGACCTTACAGACGCAGAGTCAGCCACTTTGACATTCAACCACGCTCTGAACTTCCTTAGGACAGGAAAGATTGACGAGCACATCGCGCTTCTTGCCAAGAAGGCTGGTGCGGCTGACTGGACAACCGTGGAGATCCCTACCAAGCCGGCAGGCAGCAACTGGACCTTCGTGGAGTCAGGTAATATTGACCTGAGCGCTTATGTAGGCTCCAAGATGCAGATCGCCTTCAAGTACACGAGCACGACCGCCGTCGCTCCAACTTGGGAGATAAAGAACGTCTTGATCAAGTAAATTCTTGAATATATTAAAAAGGGCGACTGCACATCAGCAGCCGCCCTTTTTTTGTAAGAGTATAGTCTCACTTGAAAGGCAGACGGATGGGGGACCCTCGTCAGGGTGAAAATATGACTTATGCGCCCGGGTTGTATGTCAGTGATTGAATGATGCTTATATTCAGTGGTTTAACCAGTGTCAGTCTCGTTAAAAGAACACCTCTTCTCGTTAAAGGAACACGATTCTTGATGTGCTTCACGTCAAAGGAACAAAAGATAGGGCGAAACGTTTGGCCAATGCGGGGGATTGACCTTACATTTGTATGGTTAGAATTTTTTTCCGCTGATGTTGGACTCCATCAGCGGTGAGTCAATCTCCTAAAAAACTTGTAAGATTTGATGAAACGATCCCTCATTTGCTGCTGTGTGATGCTGGCAATGTCTTTTTTAACGGTTTCCGCTCAGGATGTCCCGAAGTATTCAATGAGACAGGGATGGTTTGTCGGAGTCAGCGGTGAGATTCCGTTTGGCCTCGACACCTTCTCGTCATTCGGCTCCGACAGGACCAGGGCTGGATGGGGCGTGGGCGCGTATGCCGGACGGCGGTTCGGGGCTGTTTTCTCCGCTGAGATCGCGTTGGCTGCAGGCCGGACAAACCTCTCGGCCAGAAAATGCTGTGTGGAGCGTGGCTATTGGCTTGGCTATGACGGCATTCGCTACGAGGCCCCTGTTGTGGACATTGTCGGATGGAACTATTCGGAGCTCAAGAGCACCGTTTCTCTTGTCCGGATGGATGTTATGGTGAATGTGAATGTACTTGGTTTTTTCAGCGGAACAAAGGACGGTCCTTGGGCGGTGGAATTCTCTCCGGCTATTTCCGTTATGGTTTCCAAGGCTGACCTCAGTGTGACCGCCACGGGCGAGAGCGTCGCAAAGAAAGATCCGTGCTGGAATATAGGGGCCGGTGGCCGTGTTCAGGTCAGAAGGTTTTTGGGCGGGAATCTTGAAGTCTCCGCATATTCCGGACTGACTTGCCTTGCAGGAAAGAGGTTCGACGCTATGCCGGAGCACCAGCACAATCTTGGTCTCCTTTGGGAGAACGGCGTCCGGTTCGGTGTCAGATTCGGTGCGGGAAGGCAGACTGGACGGGCAGTGGTAACAGAATAACTTTACGGATAAAAAGATGGCAATCAGGAAAAACATATTCATAGTGTCCTTGTTCTTTGTGGCCGCGTTTTCTATTCAGTCCTGTGGAAAGTTCCACACTGAGGAGAATGGCAGCGTCAGTGTGGCTTTGAGTTTTATTGATAAAGATGACAGGGACGAAGTGACAATTGACGACGCCAAACTTTGGATATTCAATGACGAGGGTGGTCTGGTGTGCGACCGTGCCTATCACTCCGCGTCGGAACTTGCCCTTCAGCGCTACTTTCTGGAGTCTGGCCGCTATCTCT
Organism: Lachnospiraceae bacterium; assembly: GCA_963604455.1. GTDB lineage: Bacteria > Bacteroidota > Bacteroidia > Bacteroidales > UBA932 > Cryptobacteroides. The sequence continues at coordinate 3,987 of CAVCRL010000080.1, forward strand.
TTGTCACTGCTGTGAATCTTGTTGACCCTTTCACGTGGACGGATCCGACTGTGAAGGGCCAGGACCTTGTTTTCGGGCTGAAGGATCCTGTCGCGTCTCCGTCTCACGCCTTGTACGGAGTGAACGAGGTGGTTGTTGAAAACGACAAAAGCGTGGTGGTCAATTCTGAAATCCGCCGGGTCCTGTCCGAACTCTCTGTTGTGATATCCGGTGCTCCCGCCGGTTCAAGTGTCAAGGCGACAGTACGGTCCAACGCTTCGGGAATTTTCCCGGGCAGAAAGGATCCGGATGGTCTCTACGGCTTGGCCACGAATGATGAGGTCCGATCCATCATATTCCCGGAGGTCCGTGAGGAGGGTGGTGTCATAGCCACACCGGTCTTGCATCTGATGCCTACAATCGGAGGAAGCGAATCAACGATAATATACCTTGCCATAACCCTCGCCGGCGGCAATGAACTCGAGTGCACCATTATCGCTCCACCTATGCGTCCGTCTGGGAAGTACATACTTACGCTGAAGTACAGCGAGATGCGGGCGACTATGATCGTCGATCCTTACAAGATCAACGAATGGACCGAGGGGTGGGTGGTCAACGGAGAGATCCTCGACCCGGACGATTGATTACCGTGCGTTTAACAGAAAAATATCAACAAATAATTCTTAAAAAATGAAAAAGACAATTCTTTTTGCCCTTGCCGGAGCTGTGGCTATGGCGTTGATCGGATGCAATAAGGCTCAGGATCAGAGTCCGCGGCCCAAGTACATCTCTGTCGCGACAAACATCGGAGTAATGAGCCGTGTGGCTACATCCTCTGACGGCAGCCAGAACTTTGAGGTGAACGATGAGATCAGCATCTATGCCTGGACCGGTTCCAAGGACTTGGCTCCTGCCGTTTCGGACAGGGTGGTTGACAACGCGATCAACAAACTGAGCTCTGAGAAGAAATGGGTGGCCACACCTCAGATGCTGTGGAAAAATATGAAAGATGAGCACTATTTCATCGGCGTTTACCCTAAGAACGCTGTGTCTGTGGCAGATCTTTCCGCCGCGGACTACACATTGAATGTGAACGACCAGGAGTCCAGTGACCTGCTCCTTGCGACCGAACTCCACGGAAAGATCGCGGAAAACAATCCGGTGTCGCTTACGTTTGATCATATGATGGCCAAGGTTATCATCAAGCTTTCTTTCCGCAACCAGTGGGATGAAACCGGAAAATCCGTGGAGAAAGTCGAACTCAGGAATGTGGCTACTGACGCCAAGGTCAACTATCTTACCAAGGTCGTCACCTTCGGCCTGAACCGCGAGGCCGCACTTGCCCTTCCTGTGATCGAAGCCGACACAAGATACGAATCCATCATCATCCCTCAGAGCGGAGTCAACACCATTGTGGTTACCGTGAAGAGCGAGGGCAACAGCAAAGACTACACCTACACCAACACTACGGACTTCAACTTCGAGTCCGGCAAAGTGACAACCATCAACCTCATTGTTGGCCGTAATCAAATCGACCTTGGCGATGTGATGATCAATAATTGGTTGCAGGGTGATGTCATTGATGACGGTGAGGCTCTTGACTAATCAATGACAAGACTTGCGATAATGAGGATCAACGGCTCAATATTCATCCTGACGGTGCTCGCCACGTTCGCGGCCGGATGCGACAAGACTTCCGCTCCCGAGGCTCAGTTTGACCCTGTCGTCCGCGTCGCCCCGGAGGTCGCCCCGCAGACCAGGGGATCCTACACCACGGAGACCCTCAAGGAGTTCGACCTTTTCATCCAGAGCGACAACATCAAGTACTCCTACAACAACACCAGGTTCACCAAGAACGAGTCGGGAGAATGGGAGCCTGCAAGACAGATGCTTTGGGAGGGGAAGGACAGGAAATTCAAATTCCTTGCTGTGGCACCTTCGCTTGCGACATCCGGACATTCTCTCACGGATGACCCTATCTTCGAGTTTACTGTGGAGTCAGTTCAGACTGCCGGGAGCAAAGCCTCCGACCTTCTTTGGGCGGGTCAAGGAAAAGATGGTATTACCCCGTCGGATGAAGAATATTTCAAGGACGGGAAATTCTGTTTTAAATTTGAACATACCCTTTCTCTTCTGAAAGTGAAGCTTACCCTCGGTACGGAGTTCAACCATAACGGCGTTCCGGAGAACAATCCGGTCAGCGAGCTGAAGATAAACGGATTCAAACCGACAGTCAAGGTGGGTTATGCGACTCTGATGCCATCGGGCAATCCAACCGGAATCCAGGCTTACCAGACCGCGGACGGCTGGAAGAAAGCTGATGACAAGACCAAGAACTGCGAGGTCTCTTTTGAGTGCATCGTAGTGCCACAGATTATGGATTGGTTCACGGTGAATTTCGTCTGTGGCGGCAAACCTTACACATACACCGCCGACCTGAAAGACGCGGATGGGAACTCGTTCATATTCAAGCCAGGCAATTCCTACACCCTCCCTCTCATAGTCGG
>CAVCRL010000080.1:7368-10744 GCA_963604455.1 Lachnospiraceae bacterium
TCGGCAAGAACTCCGTCAAGGTCGGAACTGTCACTGTGAACGAGTGGGACACCGGAATGCCGATAGACGATGGTGAGACGGATGCGCCGGACACTTGGGACGGTAAGTCCACCGAGGCCTTCGCCACCACCGGTTCGGACGGCGGCACGCTCGGCGGTTCGGAGGAAAATCCGATCCTTATCCGCTCCGCCGCACAGCTTGCCTACCTCGCCCGGAAGGTAAACGCTGGCGAAAGGTTCAGCGGCAAGTTCTTCAAACTCATTGACGACATCAATCTTGCGGGATATTCCTGGATCCCTGTCGGAGTGGGAAATTTGGCGGAATCTTCGCATTTCAGCGGTAATTTCGATGGCGATGGCCACGAGATAATGGGATTGAAAGTGGATAATCAGAGGTCTCCTTTTTTGGGATTGTTTGGAACCATCAGCGGGGCAACCGTAAAGAATCTCAAGATTTCTTCCGCGGAAATCAGCTCACAAGGAGATTATGGCGCGATTCTTTGCGGAATCGCGTCTGGCTCGACCATCTCCGGCTGCACTGTCAGCGGCAATGTCAAAAACATAGAAAGGTATGCGGGCGGTGTTGTGGGCCAGCTTATTGGAAAATCAGTTATGAAGAATTGCACTGCCGAGGTCAAGTTGAACGGTAGAATACACGTCGGCGGTCTCTGCGGCTTCATTTACGAGAGTAATATCTCGGAATGCACTGTTATGGCGGGAAGCACTATGGGAGTGAGTGTTGATATGAAAACAACTGGCTATCCGTATGTGGGTGGACTTGTAGGATTTATTCAAGGTTCAAATTCTGCCATCAGAAAATGCACCACCTATGCCACCGTTTCCGGACTTGGCAATGTTGGGGGGGCGTTTGGTTATGTTGAAGGCGGAGGTGGTAATGAAATCTCCGACTGCACTGTGCTTGGCGATGTCGCTGTCTCTGTGGTACCCGATCATATCACTGATGCTTATCAAGGAATTGGAGGATTTGCCGGTTATCTTTCCGGAAATGTGGCGGAAAGTAAATTCATCAATTGCGGGGTCAACGGCACCGTTGGTAAGGTTAACGGAGAATCTTTCAGCAAAGGCGGCATCTACGGAGCTTTCATCGGACACGATGGCAGCAGTGCAACCTTCACCGACTGTTGGTACAATGCCGACAAGACCGGTGAACTCGAAGCCATAGGTGATCAGACAAAGACTGGAATCACAGCAAAGAAATTAGGAAAATGATGCGTAATATAAAGAATATAGAATCCTTCTCCATAGTTGTGGCCCTTGCGCTGGCGGCGGCCGGGTGCAACAAGATGGCGGCTCCGGAGACGGTGACCGGCTTTCCGGAGGACGGGGTGGTGCGCATAGCCGCCACGGCCGGCGAGCCGCAGACCCGCGCGGATGGCAGCGAATATGACGGATCCACACTTGGACTGTTCATCGATTACGGGTCCGGAACCGAAAACGCCAGGTACTCCCATTCCAATGTGAAATGGACCAAAGGCACAGATGGTTGGACACCGGAGAAGCAGATGCTTTGGAAGAACTCCACGGCCTCTGCGGCCATTTATGCTTATGCCCCTTATGTTGACGGAGCGACTGATGCAAAGAATCTGGTGTTCTCCATTCCTGCCGATCAGTCTGACGGGACAACGGCTGCGGATCTGGTGAGCTGGTGGCAGGCCGGTTTCGTTCCGAACATCGAAAACCAAAACTTCGTTGATGGAAAAATCATTATTTCCTTCTCCCATCGCCTTGTGAAGATGACCTTCAATTTCGGGATGGGTAATCAATTCGGTTCGGATGTTACTGTCAAGGAGGTTGTGCTTCTCGGCACGGCTTCCAAAGTGATCTGCGATGCCACCATTGATAGGAATCCGGCAGTGACAGCTTCCTCTGATGCATCCAGCCTGGACATCACTCTCCACAAACTGGACGACCTCAAGTACGAAGCGGTTTTCTTCCCTGGCAAGGGGCAGGAAGCCGGGACCAAGATGTTAAAAGTCACTATGTCCGACGGCACTGTCCTCTTCTACACCGTGCCGGGCGGGGGACTTGTTTCCGGTGGCCTTATGCCTGGCTCCGCCTACACGATGACGATGCGTCTGGGCAAGGACAAGATTGAACTCGCCAAGGACGGCATCACCGTGGGTGAGTGGGGTGATTCAGGTTCTCTTACGGGCGGTGAAGCGGATGTCGATCCTAAAGCTGATGTCTGGGACGGGAAGACCGTTACGCCTTTCAGTACAGGTGACTCGGAGAATCCACTCGGAGATTTGGAGGCCACGCCTATACTCATAGAAAACGCCGCCCAGCTGGCCTACCTCGCAGAGCAGGTGAACGGCGGAAATACTTATCAAGGGAAATATTTCAAACTCGCAAAGGACATAGCCCTTGCCAACAAGCCGTGGACCCCGATAGGAGCAGAAGTTTTTCAGAAAGAGTTCAAGGGCAATTTTGACGGTGGCGGTCACACGATATACGGACTGAAAGTTAAAGGAGCTGGACTATTTGGCTATGTCAACGGGCCTTTCTCGGGTGGCACTAAAAGGACTTATATCAAGGATGTGAAGATTTCAGGCGCCGACGTCACGAGCGAAACCGCTTACTCTGGTATCCTGTGCGGAGCAGTGGGGAATGTGAAGATCTCTGGCGTTGATGTCAGCGGTACTATAATCGGTGAGAAAGATAATTGTGGTGGTATTGTCGGTTACATTACCAATTCGGAAATCAGCAATTGCAATGCGAGAGCCAAAGTGACGGGCGTAAACTATGTCGGTGGGCTTTGCGGATATTTATATAAAAGTGAGGTGTCTTCCTGTTCTGTCTCTTCCGGAGAAATTGCGGGTGAAAGTTATAATATAGGGGGGCTTTTCGGAAGAATTCATAGCAAATGTACTGTGCAGGAATGCACAGTGGATGCCACTGTAAAGGGTAAGCGAGTTGGTGGTCTGTTCGGATCTGTCTACATCCCTATGGATGAGAATATCCACATTCTCAAAAATTGTATTATGACAGGGACAATCACTGTAATGAAGGATGAAAAAGGGCAAGAACAAGGCGGAGGTCTTGTAGGCGCACTGGAAGGCAAAAGCCAGTTCGAGAATTGCGGCTTCGACGGGACCATCGTGAAAGAAGAGGGTGTGGATGCCAATAAAGTAAAAGTAGGTGCAGCGATCGGCATTGACGACAGCGGCGAATGTACATTCACCGGCTGCTGGTACAACGCCGACAAGACCACTGGACTTTACAAACTCGGAAGTACAAAGAATCCGAATGCGGACTATTCTGGCATCCAGCCAAAATATTAAGGGAAATGACAAACAATTCAACAATATTCTCAGCCTATGCCGCGGCCCTGCTGATCCTCTTGGGAGGATGCGGCA
>CAVCRL010000081.1:0-10720 GCA_963604455.1 Lachnospiraceae bacterium
ATTACTCGCCGAAGAGTATCTTACGTGTGGCAGGTCTGAGATAGTCGCCGATCAGAGACTTGAAAGTCTCGTCGGTGAGGCTGATGAAGTAGGATCCGTCCTTAGGGCCGATCGTGAACCCTCCGGCCACCTTCTTGGAAAACATAGCGGTTACCCCTCCCTTGAGGGTGTTCGCCAACTCTCCGCTGACAAAAGGCTCAAGCTCTTTCCTGAGGTTCTCAGGAAGCACGATGTTGAGGTCAACAGCCTCGTCGGCGTTGAACTTCTCAGCCACGGCCTTGATGATCTCCTTGATGAAATCTGCTGAAGAAAGGGCTGACGACACCTGCTTGTCTGTCATCTTGCCGACCATAAGGTTCTCAATGTCCTTTCTGGTGGCCTGGATGCTCTGTACGGCTGCCATCTTCACGTCACCCTCGACCTTGGTCTTGTAGTCCTCGGCGTACTTCTGAGCCTTCTTGAGAATGGATTCGGCCTCTTTCTTAGCCTCCTCTATGATTTCGGCCGCCTTCTCGTTGGCCTTGGCGAGGATGGCCTCACCCTCTTCCTTACCTTTTGACAGACCCTCCTTGTAGAGCTTGTCGGTCAGTTCCTGTAGCTTGTTTTCCATTTATAATTATATGTTGATTTTTCCAATTCACAAATATAATCAAAAGAACACTCTTGCCAAAACAATTTAATTGCTATATTTGTAATAATATCCGAAATGACTGACAAAGCGAACAATTTGGAACATACTTAATTATAAATTGTAATATTATGAGCTCTTTTGTAAACGACATCATCGCTAATTTCAAGGACGTTGTCCTGAACAAGTACGTCAAGTTCGACGGCCGCGCCGACCGTTCCGAGTTCTGGCAGTATCTTCTGGTGGTAGTCCTCATCGGTTTCGCTTTCAGCATCTTGGGAGCCATCTTCGCGAAACTCAAACTGATCGTGGTTCTGCTGAACATCATCGAAGGCCTGATCTCTCTCGCCCTGCTCATCCCGGGCATCGCTGTCTCCGTCCGCCGTTTGAACGACATCGGCAAGAGCTGGCCTTGGATATTCATCAATTTCATCCCGCTCGTCGGCCAGATCTGGTTCCTCATCCTGATGGCCACTCCTTCCAAGTAAAATCTCTTTTATGAATATATGAATATGAAAGGGGAGGATCAGACTTGGTCTTCCCCTTTTCGCATAGTATCGGATCAAGCCGTCTGGGCGAATCCGGCCTTTCTCCTGATCTTGTTGAATGTCACGATGAAAGCTGTCATCACCATTATGCCGGTGATGGTCCAGGAAACGGGATAGACGAACATCAGGGCGTGGAATCCCTTCCAGACCGGGCAGATTGCATAGACCCAGGCGATGCGCAGAAGGCAGGTGCCGAAGACGGTCAGCAGGGTCGGCAGCATCGACCGTCCCATTCCACGCAGGGCTGATCCGGGAATCTCGTAGAGACAGGCCAATCCTTGCAGCACCAGCGCGGTGTGCATCCTTATCGTTCCGAACTCCTTGACGGCCTCGGAGTCCGTGAACAGACCGAGAAAGAAGTCCGACCAGCCTGCGAAAATCCAGTTCAGGGCCGCGCAGGATGCCGTCCCTAACCCCATACATATCAGGAATATCCTCTTGACTCGGTCCATATTCCCGGCTCCGTAGTTCTGTCCGACGAAGCTGATGGCGGCTCCGTTGAACGCGGCTATGACGTAGTAGCAGTACTGCTCGAAGTTCAGCGCGGCCGCCGATCCGGCCACCGCATTGAATCCATAGCTGTTTATGCTGGCTTGGATTATTACGTTCGAGATGGAGAAGACGACACCTTGCAGTCCGGCCGGCACACCGATCTCCAGCATATGCGAAAGCTCGTCTCTCTGGATGTGCATATCGTCCGGATGCAGCCTGTACGGCTCTTCCTCCTTGAGCAGGATGGACACCACCATCGCCGCGCTGAACAGGTTGGATATTCCCGTCGCTATGGCCACACCTTCCACGCCCATATGGAACACGATGACGAACAGAAGGTTGAGGACGGTGTTCAGGATGCCGGCCGCTATCAGGATGTAAAGCGGCCTTCTTGTGTCTCCGAGGCTTCGCAGGATCGCCGATCCGAAGTTGAATATCATAATGAACGGCATCCCAAGGAAGTAGATGCGCAGATAGGACACGGCCATATTCGTGACTTCCGCCGGCGTGCCCATCATCGAGTGGACAGGCTTGGCGACAGTCACTCCCAGGGCCATTAGGAATATTCCGCTGAACAAGGCGACGATGGCCGATGTGCTCACCGCGCTGCGGATCCTGTCCTTGTCGTTCTGCCCGATGTGGTTGGATATGATCGCGTTGGCTCCCATCGAGATTCCCACGAACAGATTGATGAGCAGGTTGATGACAGGGGCGTTGCTTCCCACTGCCGCCAGAGCCTCACTGCTTGCGAACCGTCCCACTACAGCCACGTCCACAGAGTTGAACAGCTGCTGCAGGACACTGCTTGCCGCCAACGGCAGCGCGAATGCCAGGATCTTCACGAGCAAAGGTCCGTGAAGCATATCGATCTCATTGTGTCCGAATTGCTTGGATGCCATTACATTCAGCCTCCTACTAACATTTTTTTAGCCGCCTTGCCCGCGCGTAAAGAACAAACCAACAGGGCGATGTCCCCACCACCCTGCCGTCACAGGTACGGCTGCGTCTAAACCTTCTTTCCAAAACCGCGGCAAGTTATGCAAAAATCGTGAAAGCGCAAAAAATGAAGTTGGCGGATGTGGCGGTACCGTTTTGTTTTCCGGAGATTAATCGCTATATTTACAAGACGTATGTAACCTTTTATATTAACAACACTAAAAAACGAATTCGTTATGCAGAATCTGAATCCGACGATAGAACTGGAGAAGATCCTTGGAGGGCAGATCTATGACGCGCTGCAGGGTGGCGTTGTCGAGGCGGTGCTCAAAAAAGCCAAACTGAACAGCGGGGATGACTATTGGAGAAGCAATATGGAAGGGCACAGCATCAAGATCACAAAGCCGTTGCTCAAGGATCTTTACGGACTGTGTCAGGAGGTAAAGGACAGGCTTGGGTTCGAGGAACCGGTCGATTTCTATGTGACGGGAGACTCCACTGTCAACGCCTTCTCTGTCTCCTCGGCCGAGGAAGGCAAGCCGCACATTGTCAACCTGAATTCTTCGCTGGTCACCCTTATGACCGAGGATGAGCTGCGGTTTGTCATCGGACACGAGCTCGGCCATCTGATCAACAGGGACAGCTCGCTCCAGAGGCTGATAATGTTCGTGTTCCCGCCGGACAACACGACACCTCCGATGACATTGCAGTACAAGATCCGGCTGCATAACCAACTGGCCGAACTTGTGGCTGACCGTTATGGTTATATGGCTGTAGGCAAGGTGGAGGCTTGTGTGACGGCGTTCTTCAAGATGGCATCCGGGCTGGATCTTGCCAAGATGAATGTCAGTATGGAGGCCTTGCTGGAGGACAACAGCCGGCATCTGGACTATTTCCTAAAGGACAAGGGACTCAACCGCGCGTCACATCCGGTCAATCCGATCAGGGTGCAGGCTCTGAGCCTGTTCGCCGGGGCGGAGTCCGAGGACGAGCTGTCAGCGGGAATGGATTCTCTGATCTCGATTCTGATGAAGGTTGGAAATTCTCCGATTGATGAATATATGGCTGACTTCATCGCGTCCGCCGGACTGATTGTGGCCGGTGCTGACGATGAGGTCACAAACGAGGAGATCAACCACATCATCAGCACGTTGGCACCGCTGACGATCTTCCCTCGCGTCTATCTTGAGGAGATCGCCAAGGGCGATGTCGGTGAGACTTTCTCAAAGGCTGTTTCCGCGATTCTGGATATCGATCCGGGAATGCGGGAGTCGATGCTGCGCTATGTGATGTCTTTGGTGCTGTCCGACAAGGACATAGCGGACGGAGAGGTCGATTTCATCTACACGTTCGGATCCAACCTTGGTTTCGGCGAGAAGGAGATCTCGACGATGTTCGCCGAGACCATCCAGCGGGAATATGTCCCGAGCCTGAACTCGATTTGTTAGAAGATTCTTCGTCACCCTGTGTTACGTAGGGTTCTGGATCATCTTTATCGAGACGCTCTTGTCGCCGATCCTGACGGTGACGGGAGCGTTTGAGTTTTCGACCGAGCGGACGATGATCTGAGCTTTGCCGCTGAACGGCTTGATTGTCATCGCATTGCCTGATATCGGCCTTTCGGTCTCCTTGAAGCCTGGGTTACCATTGCCCCAGCCCAGGAAGGTGGCTCCTGTGACCTCCACGTCAAGGGTTTCGGCAGGGGAGTCGATGTCGATCACGACAACATCCTGTCCGTCAGCCTTGAGCCAATCCTTGGAAAGGGTGAGGGCTGTCCCGGAGGCTACGGAAGGATATTCATCGGTCGTGACTTTTCTGCCTTTGATGTAGCCGGTGGCGGTGAATTTCCTTGCGTCGCCGACTTTCCAGACAAGGTGGCCGTCTTTCGGCATATTCTTCTTTCCAAGGTTTTTGCCGCCCGCGAAGAGCCTTACCTCATCGCAGTTTGAATATACCCACACCTCGCCTTTGTACGGGCCGCAGATGTGGACCGTAGGCTCGTCCAGCCAGGCCGCCTTGAGGTAGAAGGCCTCGTCTTTCGGGAAGCAGCAGTAGTCGAGGATTCCGAACTGCGATCCTGTGGCCGGCCAGACCATCGGATTAGGCTCGCCGCGGTAGTCCTGCCCGGTCCAGTAGAAGAGTCCGCCAGTCCATTGGCGCTCCTTGTAGAACTTCCATCCGTGCTCGATGACATTGATCCTGCCGAGGGTGTCAACCCTGTTGAGCGGAGTCATCCAGCCTTCCTCCGGAACGGTCGCATACTTGCCTCTGGTCCCGGCTCCGGAAGTCTCCTCCGTGCCGACGGCGCAGTGGTCCGGGAACCGCCTGTGATATTCATCCACCGGATTCTGCACTATGTAGTTGTAGCCGAACACGTCCACGCCCTTCACCAGCTCACGGCCTCCGGAGCTGCCGTAATTCGTCGGCCTTGTCGGGTCTATGCCGTGGACATATTCACTCATTTTCCTCGCTATCCTTGTGCCGGCCTCGATGCTCTCCACGCTCCATTCCTCGTTGCCGATGCTCCAGAGAATGACGCTCGGATGGTTCCTGTCCCTTTCGATCATCCTGCGCAACTGGGTGAGCTGCTCCTCGTTGACTCCAAGCTGGCGGTTCTCGTCAATCACGAGGAATCCCATCTCGTCGCAGAGGTCGAGCATCGCCGGTGACGCGGGATTGTGCGAGCTGCGGATGGCGTTGAATCCGTACTTTCTGAGTTGGGTGAGTCGGTAGCGCCACAGTTCGTCAGGCACGCCGACTCCGACTCCGGCGTGGTCAAGGTGCAGGTCGCAGCCTTTCAGCTTGACCTGTCTGCCGTTGAGAAGGAAGCCTTCGGTCGGGCTGAACTCTATCCTGCGCACTCCGAAGCGGCATTTCTGCTCATCCGAGAGGATCCCGTCGTAATAAAGGCGGATCTCGACGGTGTAGAGATAAGGGTCTTCAAGGCTCCAAAGATGGTCCGGCGCATTGCCGGGAGCGGAGACAGTGAAGCCGTTCTTATATTCAGAGGTTATGAGGCGGTCGTACGTCTTGATTTTGTTTCCTTCGGCGTCAAAGAGGGTGATCACGGTCATTACTTTTGCCTTGTCAAGAGTGTCGCTGGCCATAACGGTCTCAAATTTAGGGAAGCCGTCTGTCATATCCAATGAATATGGCCTCACGGCGACCGGCCCGGCCTTGCGGAGCCAGACATTGCGGTATATTCCCGCTCCCTCATAGTACCAACCTTCCTCGGTGGACGCGTCGCAACGCACCGTGATGACGTTGTCGCCTCCGTAGGTGAGGTAAGGGCTCAGGTCGTAAACTCTTGACGCATAGCCGCTTCTCTCGTGGCCGAGGTAAAAGCCGTTGCAGAACACCTCGCTGTCCCGGAATATTCCCTCAAACTCGATGCTGACCTGTTTGCCGTAGTCCTCCGCCGGAATGGCCAGATGCTTCCTGTACCAGCCGACAGAGTTCTCCGGGTAGTTCCAGCCGACGCATTTGTAGCCGTGTGAGTGGCTTGCGTCCTTGCTGTACGGCAGATCTACGACCCAGTCGTGCGGCAGGTTGACCTCCCGCCATCCGCTGTCATCGAAGTTCAGCATAATAGGGGACTTGCTTTGCCCGGCGGTGCCTGCCTTTGAGAAATAGGTGAAATATTCGGTGCCGTGCGTGAAATCCTCTTTCATCGAAGACGCGTCACCAAGGGAGAATACCCATCCGTTGTTCAAAAGTTCGCGGAAGCCGCCGGCGTGAAGGGTCGCCGCGGCAAGCAGAGCCACGATTGCCAGTATAGTCTTTTTCATAATCGCCGAATTTACGAAAATATTCCCGGAATCGGTGGATTTGAAATGATGTTTTTTGAGGCAGTTTTGCTTAGGAATCACTATCTTTGCGCCGGAAGCGGGATCCTGCTGCGATGAATCCCGGTCCGAGTGGTAAAATTTTATGAATATGATCAAGTCAATGACCGGTTACGGCAAGGCTGAGGCCGTCCTGGAGACAGGTAAACTCACCATCGAGATCAAAACTTTGAACGGCAAGAACTCCGACGCGAACATCAAGTCGTCCCTTCTGCCGAAGGACAAGGAACTGCTTGTGCGCAGGAAGATCACGGACTCTCTGGTCCGCGGCACGATCGATTTCTACATCAACTGGGAACCGAAGGCCGGCGGGATGGCCAAGCAGATCAACAAGGAGCTTCTCCGGGAATATTATGACCAGCTGATGGACTTCGGCTCGTCTTTGCCGGTGTTTGACTCATTGACTTTCAATCCGAACACGATGCTTGCCTCCATCCTGCGTTTCCCGGACGTGTTGGACAATTCCCGTCAGGATGTGATCACCGAGGAGAACTGGCCGGTGGTGGAAAAGGCCATAGACGAGGCTCTCGCGGCGGTGAATGACTATCGCGCGAAGGAAGGCGAGGCTCTCTACAAGGATGTCACCTCAAGGGTTCAGAACATCCTTGACCTTGAGAACCAGGTCGAGGGTTTCGAGAAGGAGAGGATCGACGCAGTGAGGGAGAAGTTGATGAAGAATTTGGAAACCCTCCAGCAGAAGGTCGATCCGTCCCGTTTCGAGCAGGAGATGATCTTCTACCTTGAGAAACTGGACATCAACGAGGAGAAAGTCCGTCTCCGCCAGCACTGCAAGTACTTCATCGACACCATCGACGGTGAGGAATATCCCGGCCGCAAGCTCGGCTTCATCATCCAGGAGATGGGCCGCGAGATCAACACGACCGGCTCCAAAGCCAACCACTCCGGCATCCAGAAGCTCGTAGTCCGTATGAAGGACGAGCTGGAGAAAATCCGTGAGCAGTCTATGAATATCCTGTAGAGCATTCACACTTAATTATAGGGTAGCATTATGACTGATGATTTGACAATTAGTAAAAAGAATCTGGTAATCAATGAAACTCAGATTCTTGGGTATTTGAAGAAAAAACTCGGAAAAGACGGGGACGACTTGTCCTTTATAGAGGAGCTTATCCGGAAAAACGGGATGGACTTGAATGAGTTGCTTGCCACTTCCTCTGCCATCGAAAATCAAAAGATTCGTAACGCTTTTAGAAGGGCGGTGATGGCTCAAATGTATTGTGTTGACGAAGATGATACAAATAATCAGCGTCATTTCCATCGCCCGTATATGGTGGATCTTAGTGATGAATGTGCTTTTATTCGAATTGAAGAAGGAACATTCGTTTTGGGAAAAGATGGTAATTGTGTGCATTTTTTGTCTGGTATCAAAGTACTTAGTAATTCGAGAACTAATTTAGGGTGGATAATTAGAGGTTTTAACGATGGCTCCTATGGCGTGATAAGTTGCAATGGAAACATAATATTACCTTGTGCTTTTGATTCTGTAGAACTAAAGTTATTAGGATTGCCTCAGAATATATTCCTCGATGGGTATAAATTCGATATGCTCTATGGGCCATCAGATGTTAGTGCATTAGATCTCGATGATATATCATTATTTGATGATGATGTAAATGAATATTATCGTACGGATGATGGCCTTGTATTTTATTTCAGCCATATAGAGGAACTGACAGAGCAGGATTGTCTTGTTTTTCCAAGAAATCCAAAAAACTTTCCGCAAGGTAACACTTCAAAGGTGGACAAGAAGGATGTGGTATCTCATATCAAACAAATAATGTCTCCTTTGAAAGTTAACCTATAAGGTATGGTCACGGATAAGGCCCTCTTTCGCTTGCGTTAGCATTGGAATTGATGGATTAAAAAAGTAAACTATATAGCAGTTGACTAACGTGGTATGCAAGCAGTCGACAAACAGTTACATACGTGCTGTCGACACACGCATTTTGTGAATATGGCGGCACGCAAACCACCCCAGAGTACGACGGGAGGCCCGTGGATATGCCGCCTATGGTTTCTGTATCCATAGCTGGCATACGGCCGTGCTTTACAATGGTGTAGAAGTATGATAGTACGCCGCTGTTTTTCAAAATGGCGATACATACGTCCTTTGAAAAGGTGACTATGTTCGGAAGGTCTCCGGATGTTGCGTGCCGTTGACAGATAACCACGCCCGCCGTCAGCCTTGATTTGAATGTTGGCGTGGGACTGCAATAGTCAGCCGTACCTTACATTATGACAGGGACGCTGTTCGTGGGATTTCACGGCTGACGGGAAAGGAGGGCAAATGCGATCTGGTTCCAATGTTGGAGAAACCTGAGCTTATCACACCTGCTTCCGTCTAACCAGCAGTGTAGTCAACTCGTATATAATTACCTAAATAAATCCGATCTTCCAGGTGTGAGAAACCTTGCGTACCTGGAAGAGCATCTGCTTGACAGTGATTGAGTTGGCGTTCCAGGTGCGAGCATATTAGCACACCTGAGAGTTGGTGCCCTCGGTACAGGGCTTTCTATTGGTGTTCAGAACTTCCAGGTGTGAGAAACCTTGCGTACCTGGAAGAGTATCCACTTGATAGTGATTGAGTTGGCGTTCCAGGTACGAGCATATTTGCGCACCTGGGAGTCGATAGCCACGATACAGGGCGTTCTATTGGCGTTCAGAACTTCTATGTGTGTGAAACCTTGCGCACCTGAAAGAGCATCCGCTTGATAGTGACTGAGTTGGCGTTCCAGGTGCGAGCATATTCGCACACCTGGGATTCGATGGCCCCGGTACAGGGCATTCTATTGGTGTTCGGAACTTCCAGGTGTGAGAAACGTTGCTCACATCTGGAAGAACATCTGCTTGATAGTGATTGAGTTGGCGTTCCAGGTGCGAGCATATTCGCACACCTGGGAGTCGATAGCCTCGGTACAGGGCTTTCTATTGGTGTTCGGAACTTCCAGGTGTGAGAAACCTTGCGTACCTGGAAGAGTATCTACTTGACAGTGATTGAGTTGGCGTTTTAGGTGCGAGCATATTCGCACACCTGGGAGTCGATAGCCTCGGTACAGGGCTTTCTATTGGTGTTCGGAACTTCCAGGTGTGAGAAACCTTGCGCATCTGGAAGAGCATTCGCTTGATAGTGACTGAGTTGACGTTCCAGGTGCGAGCATATTCGCGCACTTGGGAGTCGATAGCCACGATACAGGGCGTTCTATTGGTGTTCAGAACTTCTATGTGTGTGAAACCGCTTACACCTGAAACTTCATTGGATTGATAGATAACGAGTTGCTCTTCTAGGTGTGAATATATTCGCACACCAGGAAGTTATTGACATATTACGGGGTGGTGCCTTAGAGTCGCGCTACGTCTTTATTCGTCGGTGAGAGTTTCGGAGAGTTCGGGGGGAATTATGGATTCGGGGCCGGTCTTGCGGGCTCCGGTCTTTATTTTGGCCTGGGACTTCTTGGGGGAGAGACCGAGTTTCTCCAACTTCTGGATCTTCTTGACGACACTCTGGTTGGACTCAGTCAGTTTTTTGGTTGAGGTCTCGTAGGCGTTCTGCGCCTTGGACAGGAACGAGCCGATGGAAACGTAACTTTCCATCCATCCATTCAGCTGGCTCATCAGTTCCTCCGCCGTCTTGTAAACCTCGGCGATGTTCTTCTCCTGGTTCGCCTGCTTCCAGGCCATCTGGATCATATTCAGAACTATCACGAGAGTCATTTGGCTGACGATCAGTACGTTGTTGTCCTTCGCGACCTGCCAGAGCATCGGATCCTCTTCCAGCATAAGCCTGAACGCACCCTCGACCGGGATGAACATCAGATTGTAGTTCACCTTCCGCCGTCCTTCAGGAATATACGAGGCGTAGTCCTTGGTCTTCAGCTCGTCCACGTGCTTGCGGACACTCTCGACGTGCGCCTTGGCGAACCTAACTCGGTCCTCAACCTTCTCCGCATTGATATAGTCCTTGTAGTCTTTCAGGCTGACTTTGGAATCGATGATGACGGTAGTGTCGTCAGGGTAAAGCACCATCACATCAGGGATCATCGTCCTTCCGCCCTCGCTCTTGATCTCGTGGCCCGCCTCGTCCGTCATCACGCTCTGGGTGAAGAAGTGCACACCTTCCACCAACCCTGCGTTCTTCAGCACGTCTGTCATCAGCATCTCGCCGAAGTCGCCCTGGACCTTTGAATATCCCGTCAGCGCGTTCGCAAGGTTCCTGGCCTCGTCTCCGACCGCCTGCGACCGTTCCATCACAT
>CAVCRL010000082.1:0-10682 GCA_963604455.1 Lachnospiraceae bacterium
GCCTTAGGTCCGTAGGACTTGGAGATGTTCTCTATCTGGAGGTAACTTGGCATATCTGTAACCGCTATAAAATAACTTGCCGCTTACTTAAAAATATTCAGAGAACAAAAATAACCATTTGTTGCGGAAATATCTTAATTTTGCCGGGCATACCTGCGGATAAAAACGTGGTTTTCATTTTTCACCTCTAAGGATAAAGCCACATTTAAGACGCGACGGTACAAGGAAAAACTCAAATTATTCAGGAATATGAAAAGAGCGCTTGCGGTCATCGCATTGGTCTGCATCGGCATAGCGGCTGATGCTCAAGAGATTACAAAAGAATGTAAGGAAAGGGCTGCTGATCTTGTCAGCAAGATGACCCTTGAGGAGAAAATCGACTACATCTCCGGTTACAAGGACGGATTCCATCTCCGCCCGATCGAACGGCTGGGCATTCCGGAGATCAGGCTCGCCGACGGGCCTCAGGGAGTAAGAAACGACACCAAGAGCACGCTGTTCGCCAGCGGAGTGGCGGCGGCGGCATCGTGGGACGAGGATCTTGCCTACAAGATGGGCGTGGCGCTCGGCCAGGACTCAAGGGCAAGAGGCGTGCACGTCCTGCTCGGACCTGGAGTCAACATCTGCCGCAACCCGCTCTGCGGAAGGAATTTTGAATATATGGGTGAGGATCCATTCCTCGCCTCCAGAACGGCGGTCAACTACATCAAAGGCGTTCAGTCGCAAGGTGTTATGGCGACCGTAAAGCACTTCGCGCTCAACAATCAGGAATATGACCGCCATCACACCAGCTCGGACGCTGACGAAAGGACGATGAACGAGATCTATTTCCCGACGTTCAGGGCGGCGGTAACCGAGGCCAAGGTCGGTTCGGTTATGACCAGCTATAACCTTGTGAACAATGTCCATTCAGCGGAAAATCAGTTCCTTATCAAAGAGAACCTCAGGAACAAATGGGGCTTCGAGGGGCTGGTGATGTCCGACTGGACTTCGACATATTCAACGCTCGGCACCGTGAAAGGCGGTCTGGATCTGGAGATGCCGAGGGCATTCCTGCTCAAGTACGAGTTCATCAAGCCGATGATCGACAGCGGAGTGATCAAGGAATCGGAGATCGATGAGAAGGTACAGCATATTCTCCAGACTTTCATCGCGTTCGGATTTCTGGACAGGCCTCAGTTGGACACAACGATCTCAGAGGACAACCAGTTCTCACGTGAGACAGCCTACCAGATGGCCTGCGAGTCCGCGGTTATGCTCAAGAACGACGGCATCCTTCCGCTCAAGGCCGGCAAGCGCAACAAGATCGTGCTCCTTGGCCCGAACGCGGACAGGATTCCTTGCGGAGGCGGAAGCGGAAAGGTTGACCCGTTATATTCAATATCATTGTACGAGGGATTGTCCTCACTTGGAAAGAAATGGCCGGTCACATTGCTGAAGCCTTCAGAGGGTCTGGACTACGACACTCCAGAGAATGTCAAGGCCATAAAAGAGGCCTCGACCGTCATCGTGTCGGCTGGTTTCGACACCAAGACCGAGAAGGAGAACCACGACAGGACTTTCACCCTTCCGGAAGGACAGGACGAAATGATCAGGTTCGCGGCCTCGTTGAACCCTAACGTGATCGTGGTAGTCTATGCCGGCGGCGGATTCGATATGTCGGGGTGGAAGGACAGCGTCAAGGGAATAGTTCTCGGATGGTACCCCGGCCAGGAAGGCGGACTCGCACTCGCAAGAATGATGGCAGGAGAATTCTCGCCGTCAGGACGTCTGCCGATCACCATTGACGCGGACCTTGCCGACAATCCTACGGCGAACAGCTACTATCCGAAAGAGAAAGCCGAGACCAAGCGCGGTTTCACTAATAAATATGTCACCTACACTGAGGGTGTGTTCGTCGGCTACCGTGGCTACGAGCGTTCCGGCAAGAAGCCGCTCTACCCGTTCGGCTACGGATTGACCTACGGGGATTTTGAATATTCAGACATCGCCGTCGCCCCTTCAGGAGACGGGGTTGACGTGACATTCACGCTGACTAACAAGGGGAAGATGGCAGCGGCGGAGGTGGCGCAAGTCTATGTGGGTGAAGTCAATCCGAGTATCGTAAGGCCGGCCAAGGAGCTCAAGGGCTATTCCAAGGTCACGCTCGGGAAGGGTGAAAGCAAGGAAGTTAGCATCCATCTCGGGAAAGAGGCTTTCTCGTTCTATGACATTGACATTCACGACTTCAAGGCCAACTCCGGCAAGTTCAACATCTTTGTCGGAGCCTCCTGTGAGGACATCAGGCTCACTTCGGTGGTTAATAGATAGAATGGCCGGTATAAACGAAAGACAGGGCGACCGCAACGGCCGCCCTGTTATCGTTATCAAGCTGGGAACTAAAATCCGAAATATTCCTTGGCGTTGAAGTAAGAGATGTCGCGGACCATCCGGGCGACGGTGTCCATCTCGGAGGCCGGGATCTTGCCGGCTTCGACATCGGCGCCGATGACATCGCAGAGAATACGGCGGAAATATTCGTGGCGAGGGTAGCTGATGAAGCTGCGTGAGTCGGTCAGCATACCTACGAAACGGCTGAGAAGGCCGAGAGAGGACAACGTATCGATCTGCCTACGCATTCCGTTCTCCTGATCGAGGAACCACCAGCCGGAGCCGAACTGCATCTTGCCGGGAACCGAACCGTCGTTGAAATTGTACGCCATCGTGGTCATAACCTCGTTGTCCTTAGGATTCAGGCAGTAGAGGATGGTCTTCGCAAGGTTGCCGGTCATATCCAAGACATCGAAAAACCTGTTGCCGGACTCAGCCACCGGCTTGTCGTTCATCGAGTCGCAACCGGCGTCCGGACCGACGCTCCGGAATATCCTCGTACAGTTGTTGCGCAGAGGCCCGACGTGGAACTGCTGCGTCCAGCCTGACTCCGCGTCCATCACCGTCAGATCGTACAGGACAGCGCTCTTGTACTTGACGGCGTCATATTCATCAACAGGCATCCCGGAAAGGGCTGTTTTGAATATTCTCTCGATCTCGCTTTCATCATAATCCTCTGAGTAGAAGGTGTCAAGGCCGTGGTCCGAAAGACGGCAGCCCATCGACTCGAAGAAGTCGTGCCTTTTGCGGAGAGCCTCGATCAATGATGAATATGACCGTATCTCGATTCCGGCAGCCTCGGAGAGCCTTCCAAGATATTCATTGAAAGACTTAGCGTCCTCGATTCCCATAACCTTGTCTGGCCTCCAGGTAGGCAGCACCTTGGTTCCGAAAGGATGCTCGGCGATCTGCCTGTGCCACCGGAGGTCATCAGCCGGGTCATCGGTCGTGCAGACAACCTCCACATTGAACTTGCGGATGAGTGCTTGTCCCCGGAACTCCTCCGTGGCGAGTTTGGCGTTGCATTCCTCGAAGATCTCACGGGCTGTCTCCGGCTTCAGGATTTTGTCTATTCCGAAAACACGGCTCAGTTCCAGATGCGACCAGTGGTAGAGCGGGTTACGCATCAGGTAAGGCATTGTCTCCGCCCATTTCTCGAACTTCTCCCAAGAGGACTTGTCTCCGGTGATATATTCCTCAGGCACTCCGTTCGCCCTCATCGCGCGCCACTTGTAGTGGTCGCCGCTATGGCCGTCCACCAGCCAAAGCTGGGTGATGTCGCGGAACCGGACATTCTCGGCGATCTCCCGTGATGAAAGATGGCAGTGGTAGTCGATTATCGGCAGTTTCTCGGCCTCGCCGTGGAACAACTGTCGCGCCGTCTCGTTGGACAGCATAAAGTTTTCGTTGATGAATGCGCTCATTGTCTGTTTTTTAACATTTGAATGTTCTTTCGGTCCGGAAGACTTGTAGCCTATGTCATTCCTCCGTCAGAATCTGACTTGACAAAGTTAACAATGGTAACGCTAATTCGCAACATAAATAAGGTCTGACATTATGTCAGCGATTATGTAATTGGCAGATAATTTGATACCTTTGCAGTCGCTTTGGATGGTCCGGCGATTGTCCAGAGCGTGGATTGTTTTGATTATAAGGAGTATCAGATATGAGCAAAAAGAACAAGGAAGTAAAAAATAAAGAGCAGGAAGAGCCTAAGCAGGCCGGCAAGACTGCCGAATCGGCGGAAAACAAAGCCGGAAACGAGCAGAAAGGCAAGGAAAAGGCTCCGGAGGTTGACGAGGAGGCCAAGAAGATTGAGGATAAGCTCAACACCCTCCTGAAAGAAAACGAGGAGCTTAAGGCCAGCGTGGCCAAGGAGAAGGACGACTACATCCGCCTGATGGCTGATTTCGAGAACTTCCGCAGACATTCCGCGGAGGCAAAGCTTGAGCTTGTCTCGTCCGCGGCGGCTGACACGATCAAGGGTCTGCTTCCGGTGCTGGATGACTGCGAGAGGGCGATGAAGATGCTGGAGGAGAACTCGGCCGATGAGGTCGCCAAGGAAGGCACGGCGTTGATATTCAACAAACTGATGGGATATCTTAAAACCAAGGGGCTTGAGGTGATCAAGGCCAAGGGCGAGAAATTCGACACGGACTTCCACGAGGCGGTGGCCCAGTTCCCGGTTCAGGAGGAAGACAAGAAAGGCTTGGTGTACGATGTCGTCCAGACGGGCTACACCCTTTCCGGAAAGGTCATCCGCTACGCCAAGGTTGTTGTCGGAATATAGGAGATAGACGAATATGGCAGAAAAAAGAGATTACTACGAGGTGTTGGGGGTCGCGAAGACAGCCGGCGCCGATGAGATAAAGAAAGCCTACAGGGCTGCCGCGATGAAGTGGCATCCTGATCGTTGGGTGGACGGCACCGAGGCCGAGAAGAAGACCGCCGAGGAGAAATTCAAGGAGGCTTCGGAGGCATATTCAGTGCTCAGCGACCCTGACAAAAAGGCAAAATATGACCAGTTCGGATTCGCCGGTGTGGACGGCCAGGGCGCGCCAGACTTCAGCGGAGGGTTCGGAAACCTGAACGACATCCTGAACGACCTCTTCGGTGGGGGCTTCAGCGGATTTTCAGGTGGTGGTTTCTCCGGCTTCGGCGGATTTGGCGGAGGTCAGGGACGCGCTCAGCAGCAAAGGGTTATGAAAGGCCGTGACATCCGTACAAGGATCCGTCTTACCCTTGAGGAGATCGCCACCGGAACAGAGAAAGAGATCACGATCGAGCGCAACAGGCCTTGTCCTGACTGCGGCGGACGCGGAACCAAGAACGCCTCCGATGTCAAGACCTGCCCGACCTGCAACGGCTCTGGACAGACACAGCGTGTGGTCAACTCGCTGTTCGGAAGGACGGTGACATATTCAACCTGCCCGCAGTGCGGCGGCGAAGGGAAAGTCATCAGCAATCCTTGCCGCACCTGTGGCGGAACTGGTTTAGTCCGCAGACGCGAGACAGTGAAGGTCAAGATCCCGGCTGGTGTCGAGGATGGTATGCAGTTGACAATCAGAGGCGAGGGGCACGCAGCCCCTCACAACGGTGTGAACGGTGACCTGCTCGTGATCATCGAGGAGATTCCTCACTCATCATTGAAACGTGACGGCAAGAACTTGTTTTATTCTACAGTGATTTCCGTTACCGACGCCATCTTGGGAACCGAGATCACGGTACCTTGTCTGGATGGGTCATACAAAGTGAAAGTCGATCCCGGCACACAATCCGGCACCGTGATGAAGCTTCGCGGAAAGGGACTCCCTGCCGTGAGCGGGTACGGAAGCGGAACAGGAGACCTCTACGTGAAGATTCTGGTCTGGATTCCAAAGAAGCTCTCCTCTGATGAGAGGAATGCTCTGGAGAATATGAGGACCAGCCGTTCGTTCACCCCGGACCCTTCCCGTGACGACAAGGCGTTGTTCGACAAGATGAAGAACATTTTCTAAATGAGAGGCAAACTAATAATCGGCGTAATGGCCTTCCTGTGCGTTTCGTGCGGGAGGGCTGTTTCCGTTCTTGACAGCGACTTCAAACTGGATCACGTGCTGGAGGTAGAAGGTCGCCAAGGGGTCGCCACCGACGGGTATTTCTACTATATTTCCGGATCCACCGCGCTCTATAAATATGATATGGAGGGCAATCTGGTCGCCAGTAACGAAGACCCGTTCAAAGACCTTCAACTGGAATGCAACCACATCGGCGACATCGATGAATATGACGGAGAGATCTTCGCCGGTTGTGAATATTTCCTTGACGGCGTCGGCAAGAACATCCAGACCGCCATCTACGATGCGAAAACCCTTGAATATAAGCGTTCAATCCCTTGGGTTCCGGAATCCGGCCAGGTCGAATGCTGCGGTCTTGCCGTTGACCGTGACCGTAAGGAAGTCTGGATGGCCGACTGGGTCCAGGGCTCGGAACTTTACTGCTACGACCTCAAGACCGGGAAGTACCTCAGGAATCTGACACTCTCCCCCGCCCCGAGACTCCAGCAGGGTATCTACTGCGTGGACGGCCGGATGCTCGTCTCCTGCGATGACGGTGACGCGGAGAAAGGCGAGCCGGACAACCTCTACAAGGTGGATCTGAAGACGGGTGAAGTGACGTTGTTCCGAACGATGGACGATTTCATCCTGACCGGTGAGATAGAGGGGCTTACGATGAATCCCAAGAACGGGAATCTCATCGTGATGTCCAACAGGGGCGCACGGATCATCCTCGGAATGCCGAAGGGGTTCTACCCCGGCTATGACCACGAGATTCATAACATTTACATCTATAAACCAGAACAATAACGAACAAGACAATGGCAAAAGTAATCACATTCGGAGAGATTATGTTAAGGCTCTCCACCCCAGGCTACCTGAGGTTCTCACAAGCGAGACAGTTTGAGGCGACTTTCGGCGGCGGCGAGGCCAATGTGGCTGTCTCACTCGCGAATTTCGGAATCGACACTGAATTCGTGACCAGATTCCCTGACAACGACATCGCCCACAGCTGCATCCGCGACCTGCACTCCTACGGAGTCGGCACCAAACACTGCGTTTTCGGCGGAGAGCGCCTGGGAATATATTTCCTTGAGACCGGTGCTGTGGCACGTCCGAGCAAGGTGGTTTACGACCGTGCATATTCATCAATCTCAACCATCCAGCCGGGAATGATCGATTGGGAGAAGGTCTTTGAGGGAGCCGACTGGTTCCATTGGACCGGCATCACCCCGGCGATCAGCCAGAGTGCGGCGGATGTCTGCCTTGAGGCGGTGAAGGCCGCGAACAGGCTTGGAATATTCGTGTCCTGCGACCTCAATTACAGGAAGAATCTTTGGAAATATGGCAAGACCGCGGCTGAGGTTATGCCGGCCCTTGTGGAAGGCTGCGACCTCATCCTCGGCAACGAGGAGGACGCCGAAAAGGAGTTCGGAATCAAGCCGGAGGGATTCAACGCCGAGCAGACCGACGGAACAATCGACCAGAGCAGATTCGAGAGCGTCTGCAGGCAGCTTATGGCAAGGTTCCCGCGCTGCAAGAAGGTGGCCATCACCCTGCGCGGCTCGATCAACGCCAACCACAACACCTGGGGCGGGGTCATATTCAATGGAGAGAAACTCTTCCAGTCCCGCCGCTATGACATCACGCACATCGTGGACCGTGTCGGCGGAGGTGACTCGTTTATGGGTGGACTCATCTATGGCCTCCTGACCTACAAGGATGACCAGCAGGCGATTGACTTCGCGGCGGCGGCCTCCGCGCTGAAGCACACCATCTTCGGTGACTTCAACCAGGTCAGCGTCAAGGAAGTGGAGAATCTTATGAAAGGAAACGGCTCAGGCCGCGTGTCAAGATAATTTTACGAATATGGCAAAATACAGAAAGCTTGAGACCTTGACGGCGATGAAGGAGACGGGAATAGTCCCGGTTTTCTTCAACAGTGATGTGGAAATCGCTAAAAACGTTGTCAGGGCTTGCTATGAAGGCGGCATCAGGGCCTTTGAGTTCACAAACCGTGGAGACTTCGCCATCGAGGTATTCAAAGAGTTGTCCAAGTTCGTCCTGGCCGAGTGCCCGGGGCTTATCCTCGGTGCGGGGACAATTTTGGACGCTCCTACGGCGGCTCTATACATCCAGATGGGAGCGAATTTCATCGTGTCACCATCCCTGAACCCGGAGGTCGCCAGACTGTGCAACAGGCACGGGATTCCTTACACCCCAGGATGCGGAAGCGTCACCGAGATCTGCAACGCGCAGGAACTCGGCTGTGACCTTGTGAAGGTATTCCCTGCCGGAAGCGTAGGCGGACCAAAGTTCGTGAAAGACGTTCTCGCCCCTCTGCCTTGGTCGATGATTATGGCCACCGGAAGCGTGGAGCCGACCGAGGAGAATCTTTCAGCCTGGGCAAAGTCCGGAGTCACCTGCGTCGGTATGGGCTCAAAACTGTTCCCGAAAGAGATAATCGCAGCCGGGGAATGGTCAAAAATCACCGATTTGTGCAGATCAGCGCTGAAATTCTTCAAATAATCTCAAAAAGTTTTTGGATTTAAGAAAATATTCGTACATTTGCAGTCCGAAAAACAAGAGCAACCGCTTACGGGTCGTTATCAAATGTGCGTAATGTTGCCACAAAATTTATTGAGAGATGGATTTGATTAAAGTTGTAGAACAGGCTTTCGCTAACGAGAAAGTCGCTACGTATCCAAAATTCAAGGCCGGTGACACAGTTACCGTAACCTACAGAATTAAGGAAGGTGACAAGGATAGACTCCAGAAGTTCAGAGGCGTGGTTATCCAGCTTAGAGGCGCTACTCCTCAGACAAAGACTTTCACAGTCCGCAAGATTTCAGGAGGCATCGGAGTTGAGAGGATTTTCCCGATTCAGTCACCATTCATTGACAGCATTGAACTGAACAAGGTCGGCAAGGTTCGCAGGGCAAGAATCTTCTATCTGCGTCAGCTTTCCGGTAAGAAGGCAAGAATCAAGGAAAAGAAGCTTGCCATCATTAAGGAAGAGCAAGCATAGTCCTTGTAGAGATAAAGTCGGAGCGAGTCTCCGACAAACTGGTCCCCTAGCTCAACTGAATAGAGCATTTGACTACGGATCAAAAGGTTACAGGTTTGAATCCTGTGGGGATCACAAAGATGCGAGGCTATTGAACACAATCAATAAGTCTCGCATTTGTTTTCTCGCATTTGTTTTGCGGAATTAGCTCAGTTGGTAGAGCGTTGGCTTCCCAAGCCGAAGGTCACGAGTTCGAGCCTCGCATTCCGCTCAATACTTCAAGGTCAAGGGAATCCCCTTGACCTTTTTTGTTTTCGATACGTTGTAACTCTCGGCCAATGTAAGACTTTTCAAGAGGCCGATAGCGAAAGGAAATACGCAAAATCCTATTCATCAATAAATTACAGCAATATAAATATTCACTCAAAACACTTTTGTAAAACTTTTTCAAGGTAAATTTGCTGGCGAAAGTTATTAAAACAAGGTATTACTATCAGCTAACATAACATTTATCCGCAATGAAAAAGAGAAAAACTGCGATGCTCGCATATTCATTAGGAATCATCCTCTGTGCGGCAAGTATTGCATCTTGTGGGAAAAGACCCCAGGCAAATTCTTTCGACTACCGGGATTTTGAGAACGCGCCGACGCTGTCGCTGTCAGAAGTCTTCGAGCCGATAAGATTCATCCCCCTTAAAACAGACGAAGCCTACAATCTTTCAAACATCCTTAAGGTCTGTATGTCGGAGGATTCCTTCTATCTTATGACCGTCAATCCTTTGGGAATATTCCGCTTCGCACTTGACGGCTCTCTGATCTCCACAATATCAGTGGAAGGCCGCGCCGAGGGTGAATATCTGATTCCGACAGACATCGCTTACAGCAAAGCGGACGATGTCTTGTATGTCGCGGACATCGCAAAGGGAATAATGAAGTTTTCCAGTGATGGCACATATCTTTCAACTATCTCTACGACAACAAAGTACAAAAACAGGCAATTTGTGGTGTCCGATTCCGGATCAATAATCGAGAATGTGTTGAACATCTTTGGGGGTGAGCGTGATGGCATAGTTGAGCTAAGCCAAGAAGGTGACACGCTCAATTATATTCCGAACTCTTTCTTTTTTGACTGCGAGAGCCCTTTCGCGCTTCCGAATCACCATTCCCTACGGAAGTACGGCGATGAGATATTGTACAATCCGGAGTGCCGCGACACTATCTATTCGTACAGCTCCGGACGGTTGACCCCGAAATATTCATTCTTCTTTCCTCACTCTGTCACGAAAGAAGACTTGAGGGACTTCAACAGCAATGTCTCCGACACGCAGTTTATCGTGGAATATGCGGAAGACAACAAAAATCTCTATCTCAGCATATTTGACAGGAGCTGGGATTATAAGTACTTTGTTCTGAGAAAGACTGACGGAATCATTTACAAGGGAGATTTCAGGCTCTCCGACAGCTTTAACACCGAATTCCGCCCGAGATGGCAGAGTGAAGGCTGGCTGATCGATGTCCTTGATCCTTTGACTATCAACTATATATACTACAGGGACATCACCGATGAGGCCCGTCAGAAAGCATACTCCTACCTGTCATCCGTTGGCGTAGATGGAATCACTGCCGAATCGGATCCGATCATTATGCTCGCAAAGGCTAAATAGTTTGTCCGGTAAACAAGCGTTTCACCGGAGAATTGGCTGTCATTTCCCGCTTTGTATTGGACTGAAAATGGTTGACTCAAAAAAAGAGACAATCATTATGAAATT
>CAVCRL010000083.1:0-10663 GCA_963604455.1 Lachnospiraceae bacterium
AGATGACAAAGGAAAGCGAGGGCATCTACAGCGTCAAAGCCTACTTCATGAACGCCGCGGCCGGCGGCAACACGGTGATGTTCAATCAGGATTCCCGTGTGCTGGCATACCCTTGCCACGCGCTTGCGAAGGATGGCACTGTCGCCACGATCGAGTCCGCGTCCTCAGCCCTGCCGGAAGGTCCGGAAATCGATGTTGATGGTCTGCGCTCCCTGACCGTGAACTTCAACGAGAAGACATGGACATGGGACAGGATCACGACGCACAACTGCATGCCGGACTCAGAAGTGTCCAAGTACAAGACCAAGGCGTTCATCGCCAGAGACGGCTCGATGAAGGTCTGGATGGTTGAGAACATGCGTTGGAACGGAGGTGACATCAAGCCGAGACTTGGCTCACCGATGATCCCGACCGCGACCGGTGTCGGATCCGCAGGTACAGGAGGCTATGCTGCAACGGCTTTCCCGTCATCATGGGACGACCCTAAATTGAACATGGCATTCGAATGCACGGAGATCGGAGGACAACTCGAAGGAAGCGACGAGCGTGGCCGAATCTACGCATTCTCCGAAATCGTTACAGGCATCCCGACCAACGGCATCGGCTTCAACCGTAATGAGGTGGTTCCGCAGGGATGGACCGCGGGTTGCGAGATCACCGACGCCGTAGGTGACACCTACACAATCGAGCACCTCAACAACACCTCCGCCTCTACATTCTCCGGTGACAATGCCGCTGATGAGCAAGCCCATCCTACCCTCAAGATGCAGATTCAAGGAATATGTCCGTACGGCTGGCATATTTCCAACGCATCGGACTGGTTGGACATCGCATACGCCGCAAGCAAGGCTTCGACGGGTCACAGTTACCCGATACAGGAAGACCGTGTCAATTACAAGCAATTCACGACGGTTTCCGGCAAAGGCACAGCCACCCCTGACTCACCACGAGGCATCGGCAATCTCGGCGCATGGATCAAGAACAACAAATGGTGGACAGGCGCCGTGTCCGACGGAGCGGATGATTTCGGTTTTGAATACTTCCCGCTTGGTTGGCGTTACATGACCCAAGGCTACCAGTGCTATGGCGTCAGGGCGCAGGTTTGGGTTCCGCTGTTCTACTCTGACAAACGGCTTTACAGGATAAACGTGCTGCTTACCAACGACAAAGCGACCTACGCCGAGATGACCAACATTGACAACGGACAGGCGATCATGCCGTTCCGCTGCGTGAAGAACTACAAAAAATAATTTCCGTCATGATTTACAAATCCACATTGGCGATCCTCGCCGTAGGAATCATTTGTCTTGCCTCCTGTGGAAAGTCATCCCCCGATCCGGGACCTGTCTGGCCTGATGATGGGCCAGACACCCCTGGAGAGGTGGCAGACAAGCCAAGGGATGGAGGTAATATAGTGGTGGCTCACAGAGGTGGGGCGTCCGAGGCGGGAATGTCTTTCCCTGACAATTCGATAGCCTCACTGCAATACGCGATGAGTCTGAAATGCTACGCCTCTGAATGCGACATCTATTGGACAAAGGATGACAAAGTCGTCGTCGCCCACGCTGACGCCGACAACAAGATCAACGGTCTCCATCCATGGGAAGCCACACTTGAACAGCTGAGGGCCGCAGGCAAACTGGCAAACGGAGAGACGCTTCCGGACTTGGAGATGTTTATCGACGAGGTCATGAAGGCAGGCAGCTGTACAAGACTCTGGCTGGACATCAAGTACATAAGCGGACTGACGGAATATCCTATCAACGCCTGCCGCAAGGCTTGCGAGATCATCAAGGAGAAGAAGGCACAGAACTTCGTGGAGTTCATCTGCACGTCCAACGCCACCGTGATGGCTTCGTCATATTCATACGCCACCGCGGCAGGTGTCAACATCGCCTGGATGGCGGACAAGCCGGCGGCGGAATACCTCCAGAAGAGTTACAAATGGGCGAACCTGTCCACCACGTTCATCAAGCAAGGTGGCGGTGAACGCACGATAGAGGAATTCACCAAAGCTGGTATAGCGTTCAGTGTGTTCAACGCAGATGATGACGCGACGATGAACTACTACATCACCAACGCCTCATCCATGAAAGCCATCTGCACGAACTATCCGAAAAAGTTGTTGTCCAAGATGGTAAAGTAGGTTTCGGGCAGCTTCCATTCCCACAAAAAAAGAGCGGCCTTTCGGTCGCTCCTTTTTACATATTCATATTACTGCTCGTCTGGACCTTGGTCGTCAGGACCATTCTGTGGGCCTTGTGGGCCGGCCTGAGGGCCATAAGGATTCTGAGGTCCCTGCTGGGCACCGGCCTGAGCGGCGCGGTTCATGTCCTCTGAGGCGGCGTTCCAAGCCTTCGTGAGTTCCTCGGTGTAGCGGTCGATGTCAGAGATGTTCTGATTCTTGACAGCCTCCTTGAGGGAGCCGAGGGCAGACTCGATGGCTGACTTCTTGTCAGCAGGAATCTTGTCGCCGTAGTCCTTCAGGTTCTTGTCGGACTGGAAGCAGAGAGCGTCGGCGTTGTTGATCTTGTCAACCTTCTCCTTGGCCTCCTTGTCGGCTGCCTCGTTGGCCTTCGCCTCGTCACGCATCCTCTGGATCTCATCGTCAGACAGACCTGATGAAGCCTCGATCCTGATGTTCTGCTCCTTGCCGGTAGCCTTGTCCTTGGCGGACACGTTCAGGATACCGTTGGCGTCGATGTCGAAGGTAACCTCGATCTGAGGTATTCCCCTCGGAGCCGGAGCGATTCCGTCCAGATGGAAGAGACCGATCTCCTTGTTGTCCTTCGCCATAGGGCGCTCACCCTGAAGCACGTGGATCTCTACAGAAGGCTGGTTGTCAGCCGCGGTGGAGAACACCTGAGACTTGTGGGTAGGGATGGTCGTGTTGGACTCGATGAGCTTTGTCATCACACCACCGAGAGTCTCGATACCGAGTGACAGCGGAGTGACATCAAGCAGAAGCACATCCTTCACATCACCTGCGAGCACACCACCCTGGATTGACGCGCCGATGGCAACGACCTCGTCAGGGTTGACACTCCTGTTAGGCTCCTTGCCGAAGAACTCCTTGACAAGTTCCTGTACCTTAGGGATACGTGTTGAACCGCCCACGAGAAGAACCTCGTCAATGTCGGAAGCGTTCAGACCGGCGTCCTTGAGTGCCTGACGGCAAGGCTCGATAGACCTCTGGAAGAGGTTGTCGCAAAGCTGCTCGAACTTGGCTCTGGTAAGAGTCTTTACAAGGTGCTTAGGAATTCCGTCAACCGGCATGATGTAAGGCAGGTTGATCTCGGTCGATGTCTGGTTGGACAGCTCGATCTTGGCCTTCTCGGCGGCTTCCTTCAATCTCTGAAGTGCCATAGGGTCTTTCTTCAGGTCGATTCCGCCGTTCTCAGAAGCGAATTCCTGTGCAAGCCAGTTGATGATCTCCTGATCGAAGTCATCACCTCCAAGGTGTGTGTCACCGTTGGTTGACTTGACTTCGAACACACCGCCACCGAGCTCAAGGATGGAAATATCGAATGTACCACCACCAAGGTCATACACAGCGACCTTCATGTCCTTGTTCTTCTTGTCAAGACCATAAGCCAGGGCTGCGGCCGTAGGCTCGTTGATGATTCTCTTGACATCGAGTCCGGCGATCTTGCCGGCTTCCTTTGTGGCCTGACGCTGTGAGTCAGAGAAGTAGGCAGGAACTGTTATGACAGCCTCGGTGACTTCCTGACGGAGGTAGTCCTCGGCGGTCTTCTTCATCTTCTGGAGAATCATCGCTGAAATCTCCTGAGGTGAATAGAGCTTGCCGTTGATGTCAACACGCGGAGTGTTGTTCTCACCTCTTACAACCTTGTAAGGCACTCTGGCGATCTCCTTCTGAACCTGATCGTAAGTCTCACCCATAAATCTCTTGATGGAGAAGACTGTGTTCTGAGGGTTCGTGATGGCCTGACGCTTCGCAGGGTTACCGATCTTTCTTTCACCGCCATCGGTAAAGGCGACTACTGAAGGGGTGGTTCTCTCACCCTCATTGTTGATTATAACGGTAGGCTGGTTGCCTTCCATAACCGCAACACACGAATTCGTGGTTCCAAGGTCAATACCAATAATTTTTCCCATATTCTTTAACTCCTATTTTTTCTTTTTTTATTTCCGCCCGGCTACGTTTCCGAACCCGGACGCTTGGGGTATTATCGAATGTTGTGCCATTTCCTTGAATATGCCAAATTGGCAGACGAACCCACTTTTGGCAGGACATCAAGCGATCCGCCAACGACAGAACGTCACTTATTTCCTCTCAAAACACTGATGACCACGAAGTATTTTTGTCAATATGAAATATAATGACTACCTTGCCTGATAAGTCATCAATAAGCAACCTGTAATGAAACGAACCTTACTGATCGCGCTTATGCTGCTGGGAGTCACGGCAGTAGCGCAAACCAGACAACAACGGCTGACAGAACACGTCTATTACCTCGCGGCGGACTCGCTTCAAGGACGCAAGGCCGGAACTGAATATTCCCGGAAAGCGGCCTCTTATATTCAGAGGCAGTATGAGGGAATCGGGCTGAAGCCATTCTTCGGGGATTGGTTCCTTTTTTTCGCGCCGGGAGGAGAGAATTCGTCCATAGGAGCCAAGTATGTGGATGTAGTCGGTGTCATCGAAGGCAGCGACCCGCAGCTGAAGAATGAATATATCGTCTTAGGGGCTCATTTTGACCACCTTGGCGTGCGCAAAGGGAAAGTTTACAACGGGGCGGATGACAACGCCTCAGGCTCAGCCGCTCTGATCGAGGTCGCAAGGGAACTCTACTCCAGACGAGACTGCCTGAAGAGGAGCGTGATCATCGCCGCGTTTGACGCTGAGGAGCTTGGGCTCTGGGGTTCTAAGGCGTTGGCGGACACATTGGTTAAGGCTGTAGGCCAGGACAGGATCAAGCTGATGATGAGCCTTGATATGGTCGGCTGGTACACGGCTTCCGGAAAACTGAAACTGGAGGGTGCGGCGACAATCAAGGACGGGCAGAGGATTCTGACAGAAGAGGCGGAAAGGCTTTCGATAATGGTCGATCCCGTCAACTTTGAGAAATCCGTTTTCACCGCCACTGACACAGAGGCCTTTGCCCTGAGAAAAATTCCTACGCTTGCCGTGACGACCGGACTGAAGTCTCCGTACCATAAACCTGAGGACGATGCCGAACTCATTGACTATGGCGGGCTTGACATTGTGGCCGGTTACATCTCGGATGTGACATTGGCAATGGCCTCGGATCCATCGTTAGACAAAAGCGGACGTGTGGCCAGAAAGCATTCGTTGAACGCCCCGGCGGTCGAGTTCGGTCTGGTGGCCTCGATTGACAGGACGAGCCTGAATTTCAACAAGGCAGCGTTCGTCACCAAAGAGGGGTACGGATGCAGCGCCGGAATCCAGATGCAGGCCAATTCGGGGAACTTCGGATTGAATGTCAAGGGACTTTATGAATATGGAAGTTCCAAGTTTCCTGACGACGCTGATCCATATTCATCATTCGTCAGGTTCCGCCATCAGGCTGTCGCGGTACCGGCCACGGTCCTGCTTCACACCGGCGGGGCTTCCTTCAGAGGATTTGTCGGGATCGGAGGCTATTACTCACGCATTCTATGGAGCAATGCCGAGGATTTCACCTTGGCTGGTAAAACCTTGGATGTCAACAAGAACCAATACGGATTCACTTTCAGCGTAGGATTCATCACCGGCCCGATGCAGCTCAGCGTTGACGGCAGGTACCAACTAAACAACGCATTCAGCGGCAATGAGATCAAGGCCCGCTTCCAGACATATTCAGTCACGCTCGGGTATATCTTTTAGAATGAATATGAAAAAAGCGAGGACAAAGGGTCATCCAATGTCCTCGCTTTTTTGTTTCTCTTTACAGTCTTACTCTCCGGCCTCTTTCAGACGCTCGGCGTTCTCGGCGATCTGGAGCTGATTGATGCACTCCTGGATGTCACCGTCCATAAAGACAGGGAGGTTGTACATCGACCAGTTGATGCGGTGGTCGGTCACACGGCCTTGAGGATAGTTGTACGTGCGGATCTTCGCGGAACGGTCACCGGTGGAGACCATCGTCTTACGCTTCGCGCCGATCTCATCGAGATATTTCTGATGCTCAAGGTTGTAGAGACGGGTACGGAGTTCCTCGAAGGCGCGGTCCTTGTTCTTGAGCTGTGAGCGCTCCTCCTGGCACTGCACGACCAGACCTGTCGGAAGGTGGGTCAGACGCACGGCTGAATATGTCGTGTTGACTCCCTGGCCACCAGGACCAGAGGAACAGAACAGGTCAAGGCGGATGTCATCCCAGCGGAGATCCACATCGAACTCTCCAGCCTCCGGGAAAACGGCCACGGAAGCGGCTGAGGTCTGGATTCTGCCCTGAGTCTCGGTCTGTGGCACACGCTGCACACGATGCACTCCGGACTCATATTTCATAATGCCATAGACGCCCTCGTCATTGGATGAGAGCTTGAAAACAATCTGTTTGTAGCCTCCGGCCGTGCCTGGAGTCTCGTCATTGACCTCCAGTTTCCAGCCGCGCTTCTCGGCGTACTTCGAGTACATTCTGAAAAGGTCACCGGCAAAGATGGCGGCCTCGTCACCACCTGTACCGCCACGAATCTCGATGATGGCGTTCTTGCTGTCATCCGGGTCGGCAGGGATCAGGAGGATCTTGATCTTCTCCTCCATCTCGGGGATCTTCGGCTCGATCTCAGCGATCTCAGCCTTGGCCATATCCCTCAGGTCCTCATCCTTCTCGTTGATCATTATGTCCTTGGCCTCGGCCAGCTCATCGACCATCTTCTTATACTCAAGACCGGCCTTGATGATCGGCTCCAGCTCCTTATAGTCCTTGTTGAGCTGGACATATTTCTTCATATCAGCGATCACCTCAGGATCAGCAAGCTGCTTCTGAAGCGACTCGTATTTGTCCTGGAGAGCCAGGATCTTGTCCACTAATGTATTCTCTGCCATATTCAATGGTTAATTTTCTTCAATTCCGGTTTTCTGACCGGGTATATTCCTAAATCGACTTGAGGTAGCAGCGGCGGCGCATAAACAGCTCGTGCTCGTACTTGCCCCAGACGTTGACCGCGCCGTTGGACTCGATCTGCGGGTTCGAGATCGCCCATTTCGTGCCGGCCTTGCGGTATTTCTCCGACATCGTGCAATGGTAGATCGAAGAGACTCCCGTGTTCTGCCACTTCGGCACCGCGCCATTGATCATAAGATCGACAGTGTCGTACTTGTACATCGCCTTCAGCAGATGGAACCAGCCGAACGGGAACAGATGGCCTTTCGCCTTCTGAAGCGCCGGCGAGATGGTCGGGAAAGTGATTCCGAATCCCACAAGTTCCTCATTGTCATCGAATATTATGCTGCTCGTCTTGTCTGAGACAAACTTCAGCACCTCGCTCGCCTCCTCGTCAATCTCCTCCTTGGTGAAAGGGATGAAGTTATAGACGGACTTCGCGAAACTCTCGTTATAGACATCGAAGAAGTACCGGACCATCTTCTTGTCCTTCTTGAGTTTGTTCAGACTCCCCTCATGCAGGTTGTACCTCTGCTTCAGAAGTCCCGCGATCCTCGTGATCTTCTCCTGAAGAGGCTGGTCCGCGGCGATCTTGTACTGCACCCAGTCACACTCCTTCGCATAGCCAAGGGCCGTGACGAAGTCATTGTAGTACGGATAGTTGTACAGACAGTTGAACGGCGGGATGTTCTCGTAGCCCTCGACCAGCATCCCCTGTTTCCCGAGGGTGTTGTAGTACAGAGGTCCGTGGATCTCGTTCATTCCGTTTTCCTTGGCCCACGCCTCGGCGGTGCCGAGAAGAAGTTTGGCCACCTCGAAGTCATCGATCGTGTCAAACCATCCGAAGCGGGCTCTCTTCTTGTCATAGAGCGCGTTATAACGAGGGTTGATCATTCCGCAGATGCGTCCGACAACAGTCTTGCCATCCATTACCATCCACATCTTTCTTTTACAATAAGAGAGTGTGGAGACCTTGGTGAGGGATTTCACTTGATCGCTGTGGAGGGCGGGAACATACTGAGGACAATCTTTGTAAAGCCTGTCAGGGAACTTGATGAAATTCATCAGGTCCCTTCTACTCACAACCTCAACTACTTTATAATCAGGCATAAAAATCCATTCTACAATATTCCTTTCGCAGGAAGACATCGACAAATTTAAGAAATAGTCTTGTTTTGGACAAATATGAACCACCAAAGTTTAAACCGGAGAGTAACATTATTTGTTCAAAACAAGCCGTAAAGGCCGCTCAACCGCCTGAATATCTTCAAGCAAGCCTGAACCTACAGCCCTTTGGCCTTTCCTTCGTCCCAGATCTCGTCCATCTCGGCGAGAGTCATCTGGTGAAGGTCCTTGCCCTTGCGGATCGTGTTCTCCTCCAGATAGGTGAAGCGGCGGCGGAACTTGTCGCAGGCACGGTTAAGGGCGGTGTCGGGATTGAGGCCGTAAAGCCTCGCGGCGTTGATGGTGGCGAACATAAAGTCCCCGAGTTCCTCCTCGGCCCTGTCTGTGGCGGCTTTTCTCTCCTCCTCTGTGGCGGCGGAATCCATAGCGTCCATCTCGGCCTGGAGCTCCATCTGCTCCTCCTTGACCTTGTCCCAGACCTGGCTCTTCTCCTCCCAGTCGAAGCCCACGCCACGGGCCTTGTCCTGCATCGAGAACGCCTTCAGGATCGGCGGCATAGCGTCTGGAATCCCGGAAAGGATGCGCTTGTTGCCGCCTTTCTCCTTGGCCTTGAGCATCTCCCAGTTCTCGGAGACCTGCTCGGCGTCAGCCACTTTGGTCGTGGAGAACACGTGGGGATGGCGGTAGATCATCTTCTCGCAGAGCTTGTCCATCACATCGGCGATGTCGTAACGGCCTTCCTCCTCGGCTATCTTGGCGTAGAATATCACGTGAAGGAACACGTCTCCGAGTTCTTTCTCAAGCGCGGCGTCATCCTTCTTCATCACGGCGTCACTGAGCTCATAAACCTCCTCGACCGTCATAGGCCGGAGGGTGTCGATGGTCTGGGCGTGGTTCCACGGACACTCGGCCCGCAGCCTGTCCATCACGTCCAGCGCCCGCTCGAACGCATTTAATTTCTTTTCCTTATTAATCATATCCTGCAAAATTACTAAAATCTTTGAATATGCATACAGCGTTTCCTACAGTGCTTCGGTGCTTCGGGTGCAAAACACCGTCTTTCTCACCCGAAACCGGAAAAATCGACACGACCGGGTGAAAAATCACCCTTTCCACACCCCGAAACGTACAGAGCACTAAAGTGGATGTACAGACCTATTCCCATCAAGAATTTGAATAAAGTTCCAAAAGCACTATCTTTGCCGCCGCAAACATATTAATAACAATGAAAGAGATTCATTACGTTTCAGCCGACGAGGCGGTCAAGGCCATAAAGTCAGGCGATCATATTCATTTAAGCAGTGTGGCGAGCGTGCCGCACATTCTTGTTGACGCGCTTGTGCGCAGGGCGGAGGCCAGAGAGGTCGAGGACCTGCATTTCCACCACTTCCACACCGAAGGGCCGGCTCCATATTCAGATCCGAAATATTCAGGGATCTTTTTTGAGCAGGGCTTCTTCGTCGGGCCGAACGTGCGTCCGAACGTGAACTCCGGGTACGCCGACTATCTGCCGGTGCACCTTGGTGAGTCTCAGAAGCTTTACCGCTGCGGAGCGATCAAGTTGGGCGCGGCTTTGGTGCAGGTCTCCACTCCGGACGAGAACGGAATGGTGTCGCTTGGCACCTCTGTGGATTGCTCGCTGGCGGCCATCGAGACAGCCCGTGTGAAGATCGCTGTCGTGAATCCGCACGTGCCGTTCGCATACGGGGATCTCGTGCCGATTGACACTTTCGACTATCTTGTCAAGGACGACACCCCGCTGGTTTCAAAGGACTTTGCCGAGCCTACCCCTACCGAGGTGCTGATCGGAAAGAACTGCGCTGAACTGGTTCCGGACGGAGCCTGCATCCAGATGGGAATCGGTGCCCTGCCGAACGCCCTAGCGGCACAACTTGTTGATCATAAGAATCTTGGAGTGCACACGGAGATGTTCGCCGACGGCGTTCTGCGTCTTATAAAGAAAGGTGTCGTGAACGGTGCCAACAAGAAGATCGACAAGGGTAAGATCGTGGCGTCGTTCCTTCTGGGATCGCAGGAGGTATATTCATTCATTGACCACAATCCGGACGTGCTGATGAAGGACATCAAGTACGTCAACGATCCGTGGGTGATCTGCCAGAACCCGAATATGATGGCCATCAACTCAGCCACCGAGGTGGACCTGACAGGTCAGATCTGCGCCGACTCCATCGGAACGAGGATATTCTCCGGAACCGGCGGCCAGCTTGATTTCGTCAAGGGTGCGTCGATGTCCGAGGGAGGTGTGTCGATGACGGCGTTCGCTTCCCGCACGAACAAAGGCAAGGCAAAGATCGTCCCGTTCCTGAACCCTGGAGCCGGAGTTGTCACCCCTCGCGCCGACGCTCACTGGATAATCACAGAATATGGTGCCGTGGATCTGTACGGCAAGTCGCTTCAGGAGCGCGCCAAACTCCTCATCAGCATCGCCCACCCGGACGACCGTGAGA
>CAVCRL010000084.1:0-10401 GCA_963604455.1 Lachnospiraceae bacterium
TTTCAATTAACAAAGTTTTCCACAAGCCTACTCCCTAATAATCAGAGAAATCGTCGGCAAGCCTTGGGTAATAAATCAAGGATTAGTTATCTTTGTACCACGAAAAAGGACAATGATGCTTTTGAATATATTCGGATTCCTCAACATATCGTTCGCGGACATCCTGGACATACTGATGGTCGCCATATTCATCTATCTGGCTTTCAGATGGATAAGAGGCTCGGCGGCGATGAATATATTCGTCGCTGTCATCCTGCTGTTCTTCCTGCGGGTGATCGTGGCGGCGTTC
Organism: Lachnospiraceae bacterium; assembly: GCA_963604455.1. Classification (GTDB taxonomy): domain Bacteria; phylum Bacteroidota; class Bacteroidia; order Bacteroidales; family UBA932; genus Cryptobacteroides. The sequence goes on from CAVCRL010000084.1 coordinate 290, forward strand.
AATATGAAATTGATGAACGCCCTGCTGGGGACTTTCATCGATGTGGGTGTGATCGCCCTCATCGTGATATTCCAGCCTGAGGTGAGGCATTTCCTGATGAAGCTCGGCTCCCGCTACGGGGTGGCCGGCAAAAGCCGTGACCTCGTCAACAAGCTGCTGGGAATCCAGGACAAGAAGATGACCGGAGGCACCGTCAACGAGATAGCGGAGGCGTGCAGGGCGATGTCCGCCGACAGGACCGGGGCGCTGATTGTCTTCCCCCGCAAGGACTCGCTCGATTTCATCATCGAGACCGGGGACATCGTGGACGCGAAGGTCACCAGGAGGCTGATAATGAACATATTCTTCAAGAACTCACCTCTGCACGACGGCGCTATGATCATCAGCGACGACAGGATCGTGGCCGCCCGCTGCACCCTACCGATCACCGGGCGCACGGACATCCCAGCCCACTACGGAATGCGGCACAAGGCGGCGATCGGAATCTCGGAAGAGACTGACGCTGACGTGGTTGTGGTTTCAGAGGAAACCGGTGGAATCTCCTTTGTGCGCGGTGGCGGCATCAAAAGCATAGGCAACATCAACGAACTTAAACTCCTTCTCGGCGCGGGCGACGGAGCCTCCGAGGAAAAGCGCGCGCAGGAGGAAAAACAATAATTCACGAATATGCAGGAACACGGGACAGAGATTGACACAAGATTGGAGAGCAAGTTGGGATTTGACAGGGTCAGGACCTTTGTGGCCGACAGATGTTCCACTGAATATGCCGTCACGAGGGTGACGGAAGAGACGTTCAGCAACGATGCCAAGGTCATAGCATCAAGGCTGGCGCTGACCGACGAGATGAGGCTGATCGTGATGTTCGAGGAGAGCTTCCCGACCAACGGCTACATCGACTGCCTCGATTTCCTCAAGCCATTGGAGAACACAGGCTACAACATCGACCTCCTTTCTCTCGGAAAGCTGCGCACGATGGTCGAGACGGTCCGCAAGCTGACAAACTTTTTTATGTCGATAAAGGACGGGGTCTATCCCAATCTCAAAAGGATGAGCGCCCCGATAATGAGCTTCCCGGAGGTCCAGAGAAGGATTGACATCATCCTGGACAAGTTCGGGGATGTCAAGGACACGGCCTCGGACAAGCTGCTGGAAATCCGCAGGGCGATAAAGTCTAAGGAAGGCACCATCTCGAAAAGGGCGAACGCCATCCTCAGGCAGGCACAGGCTGACGGACTTGTGGACGAGGACGCCGGGCTTTCCGTGCGTGACGGGAAACTTCTGATCCCGGTCAACAGCTCCAGCAAGAAAAAGATCCCTGGATTCGTCTATGACACCTCCGCCACCGGCAAGACAGCCTTTGTGGAACCGACTGAGATCATCGAGCTGGAAAACGAGATATTCACACTTCACGCCGAGGAGACGCAGGAGATCCAGCGCATCCTCGCGGCGTTCAGCGACTTTGTGCGCCCGTATGTCCCGGATCTCATCAACTCGGCCGAATATATCGGCGAGATCGACTTTCTGGTCGCCAAGGCTCAGGTCGCCCTTGACTTCAAGGCCGGAATGCCGATCATCTCAACGGAAGGCGAGCTCGCCTTGAGAAAGGCCAGGCATCCGCTTCTGGAAAGGGCTCTGGCAAAAGAGAAGAAGACCATCGTCCCGGTTTCCATCCTTTTGACCCCGTCCAAGCATATTCTTCTGATCTCCGGACCTAACGCCGGCGGAAAGTCGGTGTGCCTGAAGACCGCGGGCCTGTTGCAGTATATGTTCCAGTGGGGGATGCTGATCCCGACCTCCGAGACCTCGGAACTTCCTGTTTTCGACAGGATTATGGTCAGCATCGGAGACGACCAGAACATCGAGAATGACCTCAGTACCTACAGTTCGTTCCTGGACGATATGAAGACGATGCTCGGGAAAGCCGACAGCAAGACCTTGATATTAATAGACGAATTCGGCTCCGGAACCGAGCCGGCGGCCGGAGGGGCCATCGCCGAGGCGATCCTCAGCGAGATGGACAAGAGAGGGGTTTACGGAGTCATCACGACCCACTACACGAACCTCAAGCTCTACGCCTCGGGGTCCGAGACCGGGGTCATCAATGGGGCGATGCAGTTCGACGCTGCCAAGATCCAGCCTCTGTTCAAATTGGACATCGGAATGCCGGGAAACTCTTTCGCATTCGAGCTCGCCCGCAAGATGGGCCTCCCGGAAAGCATCGTAAAGGACGCCGAGGCCAGGGCCGGAGAGGAGTTCGTCGGGATGGAGAGGAACCTGCGCAAGATCGTGCGCAACCGCCGCGCCCTGGACGAGAAGCTCCAAAGGATCAAGAACACGGACAAGACTCTGGAGAACATCACCGAGCGCTACCAGAAAGAGCTTGAAGGCCTGAAACAGACCAAGAAAGAGATTCTGGACCAGGCCAAGAAGGAAGCCCAGGAGATCGTGCAGGGAGCCAACAAGACGGTGGAGAATACGATCCGAACCATCAAGGAGTCACAGGCGGACAAGGAAAAGACCTCCGACGCCAGAAAGGCTCTTCAGGATTTCGTCTCCTCTCTCCAGACCAAGAAGGAGAACGACCAGAAGAACCACGACGACTACATAGAAAAGAAACTCAAGCAGCTTGAAGACAGAAAGATGCGCCGCAACGCCCGCAAAGGGAAGCCTCAGGACGACTCGCGGCCGGAGACTTCCGAACAGTTCCGTGGCGGCGTGCTGAAAGTCGGCGAGAAGGTACGGGTGAAGGACAACGGGATGGTCGGCGAGGTCATCAGGGTCTCCAACAAGGCCGTGACCGTTGCGGTCGGCAACATCACCAGCAAGATGCCTCTCGACAGGGTTGAGAGAATCTCTTCCAATGAATATAAAGCCGCGGTGCGGGAGACCATCAAGCCTCGGGCCGCACAGGATGATTCCGGGCTGCGTGAGCGCAGACTGGCGTTCTCACCGGAGCTGGACGTGCGCGGAGAGCGGGTTTCGGACGCCTTGGACATTGTCGTGCACTACATCGACGACGCGATTATGCTGAACATCGGCTCCGTCCGCATCATCCACGGCAAAGGCACGGGAGCGCTGCGCGATGAGTTGCAGAAATATCTCAGGACGATCCCGGGTGTCACATCCGTTCACGATGAGCAGGTCCAGTTCGGAGGCTCGGGAGTGACGATCGTGACTTTGGGATAGCCGGGAAACAATAAACGGGCAAACTATGAAAAACATTGAGAACACGGCCACTCCACGGATGACGCTGGGGAGGATGGGTGAGAATGTCGCCTGCGGGTTCCTGTCCGAGAACGGGCACACCATCATCGAACGGAACTTCAGGACCGGTCATCTGGAGATTGACATCATCAGTCTGGACAGGAATGGTGTGCATTTTGTGGAGGTCAAGAGCCGGGTCGCTCCAGTGGCGGTCTCCCCTGAGGAGAACGTGACGGCGGCCAAGCAGAAAAAGGTGGCGGAAGCCGCGTCAAGGTACCTGCGGATGTCCAAGGACAAGCGGATCTCAGGTGATCTGGAAGTCAACTTCGATGTCGTGGCCGTGACGTTTGACGGAGGAAAGGAGATTGTGGAATGGTTCCCGAACGCGTTTTACCCGATGTATCTTTGAGAACATATCGATAAGCACTGATATATGAACAAAAATAACCGATACTGTGTGATAATGGCCGGAGGCACCGCGAACCGCTTCTGGCCTGTAAGCAGAGAGACAAAGCCAAAACAGTTCCTGGACATTTCCGGCACCGGAAAGTCTTTCGTCAGAACGACTTACGAGCGGTTCTCGGAAATAGTCCCGAAAGAGAACATCATCATCGTCACCTTGACGAGATTCGCGGAGCTGGTCCATACGCAGATCCCGGAGCTGCCCGAAGGCAACCTCCTGCTGGAACCCTACGCCCGCAACACGGCCCCCTGCATAGCCTACGCCACCTACAGCATCCTCAAGCGCGATCCCGAAGCGACCGTCATCGCCACCCCTGCGGACCACATCATCACGGACGAGGACAAATTCAAGGCGGCAATCCTTAAGATGATGGAATATGCCGAAAACAAACCGGCCCTGATGACACTGGGGATCCACCCCACAAATCCGGACACGGACTACGGCTACATCCAGGCGCCAAGGAACAAGGACAACGCTGACGCTGACACGCCACTGAAAGTCAAGACTTTCACTGAGAAACCAGACAAGGCTCTGGCCGAGGTGTTCTGCAAGACCGGGGAATTCTATTGGAACTCAGGAATATTCATTTGGAAGGCATCGGTGATCAGGGAAGAGATGGAGAAATATATTCCTGATGTCACCTCTGTTTTCGCGGGTTGGGAAGAGGCGTTGGGAAGCGACAAGGAGCAGATATTCCTGGAGAAGGTATATTCAGACTGCCCGAAGGTTTCCATCGACTACGGTGTGATGGAGAAGACGGACAGGGCCTGGCTCTACTGCGGGGATTTCGGATGGTCAGACATAGACGGATGGGACTCTCTGTTCAGGAACTACGACAGGAAAACCAAGGACGGCAACGTTGTGTTCACCGACAAGATTCTGGCGGAAGGCAACAAGGACAGCCTTCTGGTCAGCTCAAACCCTAAGAAACTCTACGCCATCAAAGGGCTGAAGGACTATGCGGTGGTCGATACCGGTGACGTTCTCCTGATCTGCCCGAAGGACGACAAACAGTTCAAGGATTTCATCTCCGGCCTCGGTATGCCGGAGTACGAGGATTTCCGGTAGGGCAGCCGTGGCGGCCAACACCTTGACAATCAATAACAAAAGCGAAGACCTTGTGCCGAATCCAGCACAAGGTCTTCGCTTATTACATTGACAGACAATCCCTTGGGTGCCACGGGATTTCTACTTCTTCAATGTCTTGAAAAGTGTGGAGAGGGTCGATGCGGCGGAAGCTATCTCCTTCGCGTTTGACACCGTGTTGGCGCCGGCCTTGGAAGACGCTATCTTGGTGATCGCCTCGGTGGCCGCTGACTTGGCCGCGTTGCTGGCCGCTGTCTTTGCGGAAGTCTGCAATGAGGAAAGATCCATTCCCGCAAGTTTGGTAAGGCTGCTGAGCACGGTCTTGGAGTTGCTGTTGTTGACGAGCTTGCCGGAGCCTGAGATCAGACCCTTGACGAAGTTGGTCGTATTTACAGAAGACTTCAACCCCTTGATGTTGTTGGCCAGGGTGACCATATTCACAATGTTCGTAGGATTGGTCATATCCAGGCTACCATTGCTCTTGTACTGGGTGTAAAGGGCCAGAAGAGCCTTTCCAGCGGCGGTCCCGTTGTTCTTTGTGAGTGATGTGGATGTGCTCTGGGCGGCCGGAGCGGCGACAGAAGACACATTGGCGCGGCAAGGAGCCGCAAGCATAATCGCCATAGCGGCGACAGCGAAAATTTTTAACACCTTCATCTTTAATATATTGAATATTATTTACTTGGCAAATGCGTAGGAGAAGCCTTGGATCTGGTTCCAGGCGCCGCGGGTGAAGTCAGGGACCTCAACAGGGGCGTTGCCGTTCTCCATCGAGATCTTGCCAAGCTCGGTGAGGCAGCACCATTCGGCCATATCATAGACATCCATATCGAGCGGAAGGCCGTTCCTGAGGCAGTAGATCAGACGGTAGTCCATAATGAAATCCATTCCGCCGTGGCCGCCGACCTCTTTCGCAAGGGCCTCAAGCTCTGGGGTAAGGATCGGGTTGCGGTTTTCCTCAAGCAGTTTGTTCAGCTTCTCTCCTGAATAGACAACCTCACGGCCAAGATTCTGGAAATCAGTGGAAGTGCCCTTGGCCACATTGTCACGCAGGCACACCTGCTGGACAGGGTACTTGCCAACATAACCGTCGCTGCCGACAATCTGGTACATACGGCTGTAAGGGCGTGGGGTCATCACATCGTGCTCCACAAGGATGGTCTTGCCTTTCTCCGTGGAGATCATCGTCATCGTGACATCACCGTTCTGGAAATCATCGCATTTCTCTCCGCTCTTGGCCTCGACGTGCTTAGGACCGTTGACGGTCTTGGTCTCCATCGCGACAAGAGTCTTGAAACGGTCACCTCTATGGATGTTCATAACCTGGCAGACAGGACCCAAGCCGTGTGTAGGATAGACATCGCCCTTGTGGGCCTGGTTGAAATCAAGTCTCCAGTTGCTCCAGTAGGCGTTCCAGAACGGATCCAGATTGTGATGATAGGATCCTTCTCCGTGGAGAATCTCGCCAAGAAGTCCCTTCTGGGCCATCGTCAAGGCTGTCAGCTCAAAGAAGTCATAGCAGCAGTTCTCCAGCATCATACAATGCTTGCGGGTCTTCTCGGACATATTCACAAGAGCCCAGATGTCCTCAAGAGAGGCGGCGGCAGGAACCTCGACGGCGACATTCTTGCCGTGTTCCATCGCATAGAGTGCGATCGGAACGTGATGCTTCCAGTCCGTGCAGATGTAAACGAGGTCGATGTCGTCACGGTCGCAAAGCTCTTTGTAGGCCTCGGTGCTTCCGGAATATCCGGCGGCCTTAGGGAATCCTCTGTCTTCCAATGTCTTCTGAGCCTTCTCGACACGGTCGGCCTCAACGTCACAAAGTGCTGTGATCTTCACTCCAGGGACGTAGGTGTAACGAGCCACAGCATCTGAGCCGCGCATTCCGATGCCGACAAAACCGACACGGACAGTGTCCATTGCAGGGACGGTCAACCCAAGCACATTCTCCTGACCGGCAGGACGGGCAGGGGTCTCAACCTTGATAACGCCGCTCTTGTTCACAGTGGAACACGACACCGCGAGTACAAGCAGCAAAGCTGCGAAGATATTCCTAAACTTCATTGTTTATTAGTATTTAAATTATGTTTCTGACGCAAAGATATCACAATTCGGCGGAAAAGCCTAAAAATCATATTTCATCGCGCGCTCCGCACTCATAGCCTTAGTCGGGACGAGAGCGAAACGGAACGAATAGTCCTTGTCGTTCCAAAGGCACCTGTCAGCGTCAGGTCTGGCTCCCCAGCTGTCATAACCTCCGATTCCGCTTTGCGCGAGATCAATGCAAACCTCCACGAAATCCCTTTCCACATAATCATTTATGTGGGTCTGGCGGCGAAGTCTGTTCTTGGCCTTCACCGGGTCATTCTCGGTCAGCGGGCCTTTGTTCTCCCACTGATAGTCGCGCTGAACCGCCTCCTCGGAATCAAGGTCCTCAACCGAGCAACGAAGTGCGTTGAACTCGAAGCGATCCGAGCGGACAGTGAAGCCTCCGATGGCAAGATATTCACAATCAGTGTGATGACCGCATTCCTGCGGACGCACATAGCGGACATATTCCTTAGCTGCGGATGATGAATATTTCCCGACGAGAGTCCCGCTGAACCTGTCGCTGTAGTTCTCCTCCGGACCTCTGCCCAAATAGGTGAAGGAGTCGGCGGACGCAGGCAACCTCAACCTGAATCCGATTCGCGGCACATCAACTGGCTTAGCGGACTTAACGCCCTTGAAATCAGAGCGTACCGAAAGAATCCCTCCTTCAAGAAGAGTATAGCGTACTATGAATATATTCCCGCTCGCAAGTGTATATTCAGCGACTATCGATTCCCCGTCGAACTCCGCCTTGACATCGAACTCCCGGCTGGAGGTCTTGAACGCCTGGCAGCGGGACGGCATTCCATTGCCATAGTCATTGTCGGTCGGAGCACGCCAGAAGAGCGGTCTGAGGCCGAAATCGTCATTGAACATATTCCTTCCTTTGAATGAATATGAACGCAGACATCCAAGGGTCTTGTCAAAGACAATGGAAGCCTTGGTTTTCAACGTGACGGCATCCCTCCATTCAAGAGTTATCGCGGACTCATCCTGCGTCATTCTTATGTTAAAGGCATTGACAGGAATCTCCTGACGGACCGCATCTGACAGTTTCAACTGGTCGTAAGCAATCACATAGCCTTTTGGAAGCAATCCTTCTTTCTCGGCGGTGAGAACCTCGAATGTAATCAAGCAATCCTTATCGGAAGGCAGTTCCGGTAACCCAACGCTGAAATCCTCGTCGGACTGCGGCGCGGCGGAAAGCTTGATGTCGCCGGAAGCTATCCCACGGCCGTCAGCGATGACCGTCCATTTAAGAATATGCTTGTCCAAACTCCTGAAATAGAATCTGTTCGTCAAGCGGAACAATCCCTTTGAGGCATCGACCGGAGTCACGGCAACGTCCTGATAGACGTGTCGAACCTCGGCCATAGCAGGGTGCAGGCTACGGTCCGGAGCGATGATTCCGTTGCAGTTGAAATTGCCGTCGCTCGGAGTGTTCTCGCCGTAGTCTCCACCATAGGTCCAGTACATCCGCCCTTCGGCATCGGTCTCGTAAAGCCCCTGGTCAATCCAGTCCCAGATGAATCCGCCTTGAAGGTTAGGATATTCATAAATATACTTCCACTGGCGGTCGAGCGAGCCGTTGGAGTTGCCCATCGCGTGGGAATATTCAGAAGGTACCACCGGCTTGCCATAGCCGCTCTCACCCATCTTATGGAACCACTCCGCACCAGGATATTGCGGAACGAGCATATCCGTGTTCCATTCATATTCAGCGCGTTCGTAGCAGACAGGCCTGTTCTGGCCGTCCTTTTCCAGAGCTTTGAGTTCTCTGTAGGTGTCGTAGAAATTGCATCCGTTGCCGGCCTCGTTGCCGAGCGAGAGGATCGTCACGCACGGGTAGTTGCGGGTGCGGTAGTACATATTCAGGATCCTGTCACGGTGCTGGGGCAGCCAGTCAGGGTTGTTGCCGAGGGTTCTGGTGAGTTTATAGCCCATTCCGTGGGACTCGATGTTCGCCTCGTCATAGACATAGAATCCGTACTTGTCGCAGAGCTCGTAGAAAAGCCGCGGCTGAGGATAGTGGCAGGTTCTGATGGCGTTGATGTTGTGTTCCTTCATCAGACGCAGGTCGGTCAGAATGTCCTCCATAGTGACGTAATGGCCTGTGAACTGATTGTGTTCGTGAATGTTGACTCCCTTGAACTTGACCGGCTGACCGTTCACAAGGAACCGGTCGCCGACAATCTCCAAGCGGCGGAAACCGACGTTGGCCTTTGCGTATTTTCCTTCGACACAGAGAAGCAGGGTGTAGAGCTCAGGGGTCTCGGCGGACCATTTCCTTACATCATTTATAGCTGACTGCCATTGTTTTACGCCTTGTACTGTTTCCGCGTTTCCTTTAGCCGTCTCGTTGCCATTGGCATCCAGAAGAGTCCAGCTGACATTGATCGGCTTCGATGAATTGACGCTCAGGCGGAAATCCCCGGTGCTGAGATCATCGGCCAGCGTCGAGACCACATTCCAGTCAAAATCCTCCGGAACGGAGGCCGGCTCTCTTGACAGATAGACATCCCGCTCGATTCCGCTGATGCGCCAGAAGTCCTGACATTCAAGGTAACTGCCTGTACTCCATCTTGTAACTACTATCCTGAGATCCGCTTCCTTGCCGCTTTCCACATAAGGGGTCACATCATAGCGAACCAAATCCTTGGAGTCCTCGCTGTAACCGACATAATTGTCATTTATAAACAGATACACTCCCCCTTTAACGCCGCAGAGGTTCAGGCAGCACTTCTCCCCCACCCCGAACTCAGGCGTGAATTTCCTTGAATATACTCCCGTAGGGATCTTGTCCGGAAGCTGTGGCGGCTGCGGGTTCCTCGGGCAGAACTCGTAAGGATGGTTCACATAGATCGCCGTCCCGAATCCCTGAACCTCCCAGTTTCCCGGAACCTTGATGGTCGATGGGGCCTTGTCCGGATCCGCCAGCATATCCTGCACGGAATCGTAATAACGGAAATCCCAGACACCGTTCAGGGAAGAATAGTTCGGGCTTGCCTCAATCTCCTTTGACAAAGCATCCTTGACTGTGTTGAAGAAAACCGTCTCGTGCCTCCGAGTCACAGCATTTCCCTCCGTAATCACCTTCTGATCAAGATGTTCGGTGAAATTTGTGCCCTTTTCCCGCGCCAGGATGGCCGGACAGGCCAGCAGAGCAGCCAAAGCGGCAATAATATAATGTCTGATATTCATAAAGTTTTTTGTTTATTATGCGGTATATCCATCAATTCTTAAACAAATCATCAAGCGTCACAAC
>CAVCRL010000085.1:0-10216 GCA_963604455.1 Lachnospiraceae bacterium
CCGAGCATCGCAGCGAAAGCGTACTGCGCCGAATGAGAGCAGCTTGATGAATTGACATAGAGGTAGGTAAGTGAGAAATTGTCGCCGAAACGTCCGAGGCCGTAGCGTTCGCGGAGGGCGGGATATTCCCTGTGATAGAGTTTATCCGAGATTGCGACCATAGCGATTCGCTCCCCGGCGTAACTGAATATCTTCGAGGCGGAGATCATCAGCACGCAGTTGTCAGTGTAACGGGCAACGGTCGGCTGATATGGCGACTCGAACGGCACGGAACGGTTCTTCCGGAAATCCATACAAAGGTATGCCATATCCTCCAGAGCGATCACATCATACTTGGTGCAAAGCTCCCCCAGACTCTTCAACTCATCCTCGGTCAAGCAGACCCAGGACGGATTGTTAGGGTTTGAATATACTATCGCGGCGACACGTCCGTCACCGAACACCTCCTCGATCTTCTCACGGAACTTCTCTCCCCGGAAATCATAGAGGTCGAACATCCGGGTCTTGAATCCAAGCACCTTTGCCTGAACGTAATGCGACGGAAAACCAGGATTGAGATAGACTACCGTGTCCTTTGAGGGATTCATCTGGATGCACTCCAGCAGAAGGTTGTAGCATCCCTGCATCGAGCCGACTGTCGGCACGATTCCCTCAGGGGATATGTCCACACCGACAAAGGCCTTGATGAAGCGGGAGCCGTTCTCCTTCAGCTCAGGGATTCCGCAGGCAGGAGGATAGACCGATGCCTCTCCTGATTCCAACGCCTTTTTCTGAGCGTCGATTCCTATCTGGCAAGCGTTCAGGCCGGGAATACCGAACTCAAGATGCACGAACTTCTCTCCGGACAGTTTCTCCAGTTCGTGGGACACGTTGACACACTGGCGGATTGTGGTCCGTCCGATGTCCGCTATGTCAAGTCTTCGCAGGACTTCGTCTATGGATTGTCTGGAGACCGGTTTCATTTCGAGAAGTTTTTGGAGACCTCCAATCCGGCGTTGAAGGCCGCTATGTTCATTTCAACTATTTTCTCGCCCTTGCGGGAGAATACGTTTGTGATTCCCTCACGGAGTTTCTCAGGATCAAGGATCTCCAGAACAGCGGCGGAAGCGCCCAGCAGGACCATATTCGCACTGCGTGGAGAGCCCGTCTGCTTCGCGATATCATCACAGTCCAATGTTATGACATTGCCGATTTTCTGGAGTTCGGCGGTGATCGCCTCAACAGGAGGGTAATTCGGAATATTCACAAACGGGGTGGAGTTTGTCACTATCCAGCCGCCCTTTGAGAGCCAAGGCAGGTAGCGGAGAGCCTCCATCGGCTCCAGTGAAAGGATGAGGTCACACTCCCCTTTAGGTATCAAATCGCTCCAGATTCTCTCGGTGCTGATGCGCAGGTTGCTCTGCACATCTCCGCCTCTCTGGCTCATTCCGTGCACCTCGGCCTGTTTCAGATGAAGGTTCTGGTCAAGCGCCGCCCAACCGATCACCGTTGCGATCGAGAGAATCCCCTGTCCCCCGACACCTGATAATATTATGTCTTTCTTTGCCATATCGATTACGCTTTTTTGTTGGCCGCCGCGTGGCGTTTCGCTGTCTGAATGCATTCACGGCGACAGATGATGACTGACACGCCGCTGTAGTTGAGTTCCTCGTCGATAACCTTCTCCATATCCGGATAGTTCTTAGGAAGAGGAATGATTGTCCTGATGTGCTCCGGCTCGACTCCGAGTCCCTTGCAGATTTCCTCCAGTTTTCCCGTTCCGGCGGAGTCCTGACCTCCGGTCATTCCGGTCGTCAGGTTGTCCGAGATGCAGATCGTGACGCTTGCCCCGGCGTTGACGCAGTCCAGAAGGCCGGTCATCCCACTGTGGGTGAACGTGGAGTCCCCGATCACCGCCACGGCAGGCCACACACCGGAATTGGCGGCTCCAAGCGCCATAGTGATGGAAGCACCCATCTCGACGCAGGTATGGAACGAGTTGAAAGGCGGCATATACCCAAGAGTGTAGCAACCTATATCGCTGAACACACGGGCCGTAGGGGCATATTCCTTAAGCACAACATTAAGCGCGGTGTAGAAATCCCTGTGCCCGCATCCCTGGCAGAGCGCCGGCGGACGAGGGACAGCGACCTCTGATTTTGAATATGTCTCCATCGGCGGCAGGCCAAGGGCGACGCGCACGCAGTCAGGTGTAAGTTCGCCGGTCCTTGGAAGAGTGCCGTCGAGGCGGCCTTGGACCTTTGTCCACCTTCTGTCCTCCGGATCGTAAAGGATGCCGCGCAGCTTCTCCTCGATGAGAGGCTGTCCCTCCTCAAGCACAAGGATGGCGTCGCACGTGGCCGCCATCTCCCTTGCCAAAGCCTTAGGGAACGGATAGCGGGTCACCTTGAGCGTAGGATACGGGCATCCGTCAGGGAAGCTCTCCATCAGATAGTTCCAGGCGATTCCGCAGGCGATGATTCCCATCCTGTGGTTGTGCCCTTCCACATAACTGTTGTCCGAAGAGACCACGGAATCGTTCTCGAACGACAGCAAATCGTCGGCCAGCTGACGGATACGTTTCCTGGCGTTGACCGGCAGGGTCACCCAGTTCTTCTCGTGATGCTCGTCCGGGAAATGAACCTCGTTCTCACGGCGGATCTCCCCAGCCTCAACCACAGCCCTGGAATGCGCCATACGGGTTGTCAGCCGCATCAGCACAGGAATATGATTGGCCTCGGAATAGTCAAACGCCTCGCGGACCATATCGTACGCCTCCTGCTGGTTCGACGGCTCGAAGCAGGGCATCATCGCGAAATCGGCGTAGAACCTTGAATCCTGCTCATTCTGAGAGGAATGCTGCGACGGGTCATCGCAAGCCACGACCACAAGACCGCCATTCGCTCCGGTCACTGCCGAATTGACAAAAGCGTCCGCGCAGACATTCATCCCGACGTGCTTCATACAGACAAGCGCGCGTTTCCCTGAATATGACACACCGAGCGCGGCCTCCATCGCCGTCTTCTCATTGGAGGACCAGTCGCAGTGGATTCCGCGTTCCTTGGTGAGCGGGTGCGACTGTATGTATTCCGTTATTTCAGTCGAAGGCGTGCCAGGGTAGGCGTACACTCCGGAGAGTCCGGCGTGCAGAGCACCCAGGGCCAAAGCCTCATCACCCAAAAGAAGTTTCTTTTCCGACATAACTTGTAGTGGTTTATTGTTTTCGTGTTATTTCGGCTACAAGTTACGAAAAATCCTAAATATTCAAAAATTTCTTTCAAATTTTAATCAAAATTCACATATTGCAGCATAATCATCAAATCAGACAAAACCGATTGCCTCCATACACCCCGCACCTCCTGACACACCCCCGTTCCCTGCGAAAAAATATTTTGATTTGGGAAAATTTGTGAGTACTTTTGGAAATATGAATATACTTGTAACAGGTGCAAACGGGCAGCTTGGAACCGAGCTTCGAAACGTGACGGCAGACAGCCGCGACAACTACATATTCTCGGACGTGACTTCGCTTCCGGATGTCGAGACCCTCAGTCTCGACATCACTAACATCGACGCGCTCAGGATCGTGTGCGACTCGGAAAAGGTGGACGTCATCGTGAACTGCGCCGCCTACACTGACGTGGACAAGGCGGAAGACGACACGGCCACGGCTATGCTGCTGAACTGCACCGCGGTAGGGAATCTGGCCAAAGTGGCGGCGGAAAGAAACGCCACGCTCGTGCACATCTCCACAGACTATGTGTTCCACGGTGACAAGCCCGTGCCTTGCCGCGAGGACTGCCCGACTGATCCGACGGGAGTCTATGGGTCGACAAAACTGGCCGGGGAGAAGGAAATCGAGAAATCCGGATGCAGGAGCATCATCATCAGGACGGCCTGGCTATATTCACCGTACGGCAGGAATTTCGTCAAGACGATGCTGCGCCTGACCGAGGAAAGGGATTCACTCAAAGTCGTGTTCGACCAAGTCGGCACCCCTACCTACGCCAGGGATCTCGCTTCGCTCATTGCCAAGATCATTGATGAGAGGCTGCTGGACAATACCGGAATATACCATTTCTCCAATGAAGGAGCTATTTCCTGGTACGACTTCGCCAAGGCGGTCAGCGAGATCGGCGGGACGAGATGCGACATCCAGCCCTGCCACACGAAGGAGTTCCCGTCCAAGGTCGAAAGGCCACGTTTCTCGGTGCTTGACAAGACAAAGGTCAAACAGACTTTCGGAATCACGATCCCGTACTGGAGGGATTCCCTCGCGGCCTGCATAGAAAGAATCAAAAAAGCCTGATGAATATGAAAGGAATAGTTCTGGCCGGAGGAAGCGGCACACGCCTCTACCCTATCACGAAAGGAGTCAGCAAGCAACTGCTCCCGGTCTATGACAAGCCTATGATTTACTATCCTATCTCCGTGCTTATGACAGCCGGGATCAAGGATATACTCATAATCTCAACCCCTTCCGACCTGCCGGCGTTCCAAAGGCTGCTCGGAGACGGAAGCGATTTCGGAGTGAGTTTTGAATATGCCGTCCAGCCGTCCCCGGATGGCTTGGCGCAGGCCTTCATCATAGGAAAGGACTTCATCGGAGACGACTGCGCCTGCCTTGTGCTGGGAGACAACATATTCCAAGGAACCGGGTTCGGGGACCAGTTGAGGGAAGCGGTGCGCACGGCAGAGCAGGAAGGCAAGGCCACAGTTTTCGGTTACCGTGTGAGCGATCCGGAAAGATATGGCGTCGCCGAGTTTGACGCTGAGGGCAACTGCCTGAGCATCGAGGAGAAACCGACCGTCCCAAAGAGCAACTACGCCGTGACCGGCCTCTATTTCTATCCTAATGATGTTGTGGAAATCGCCCACAGGATCAAGCCGTCGGCCAGAGGTGAGCTGGAGATAACTACGGTGAACCAAGAGTTCCTGTCCGCCGGAAAGCTGAAGGTCCAGAAACTCGGGCGTGGTTTCGCCTGGCTGGACACGGGCACACACGAATCCCTCGCCGAAGCCTCGACCTACATCGAGGTCATCGAGAAACGCCAGGGGCTCAAGGTCGCCTGTCTGGAGGAGATCGCATTCAGAAAGGGCTGGATAACAGCCGATCGGCTCCGGGAGCTCGCAAAGCCGATGAACAAGAACCAGTACGGTCAGTATTTGGCCAGACTCGCGGAGGAATAGCCGCCTGATTGTAGTCGTTGAATATAACGGAAAGATACGGAATGAACATCATAACAACCGGAATAGAAGGCGTGCTCATCATTGAGCCCAGGATATTCGAAGACAGCAGAGGCTATTTCTTCGAGTCTTTCAACCAAAAGGAATTCGAGGAGAAGGTCGGTCCGGTCAGGTTCGTCCAGGACAATGAAAGCAAGTCCTGCTACGGAGTGGTGAGGGGGCTGCATTTTCAGAAAGGAGAACACGCCCAGAGCAAGCTGGTGCGGGTCATCAAGGGAGCCGTCCTCGATGTGGCGGTGGATCTCAGGCCTGGTTCCAGGACGTTCGGAAAGTACATAGCCGCAGAACTTACCGAGAAGAACCACAGGCAGTTCTTCATTCCCAAAGGATTCGCGCACGGATTCAGCGTGCTGAGCGATGAGGTCATATTCCAATACAAGTGCGACAACTTCTACTGCCCGGCGTCCGAGGGAGCGATAGCCTGGGATGATCCGGATCTCGCGATTGACTGGAAAATACCGGCTGACAAAGTCATCCTTTCGGAAAAGGATCGGCGACACCCAAAGCTGTCGGACTATGAAATCTTGCTGTAGTCTCTGATATTGTACTTATCCTTGCGAAGCTCGGCCGCAAGCGGAGCGTTTATCGGAAGCTCAAGCGTCTGGTCGTGCGCAAGGACGTGCTCGGCATAGCTTCTGGCATCCGAAAGGAGTTGTCCGTCGTGTGCCAGCGAGGCGATGTTCAGCTCGATCGGAAGGCCGCTTTGCTGGGTTCCCTCCAAGTCTCCCGGGCCACGCATCTTCATATCCTCCTCGGCAAGATCGAAGCCGTTTTCCGTGGCGCACATCAGCTCCAGCCTCTTCCGGGACTCCTTGCTGACCTTGGTGCCGTGCATCAGTACGCAATATGACTTCTCCGAGCCTCGTCCCACACGGCCACGAAGCTGGTGGAGTTGCGCCAGACCGAAACGCTCGGCGCTCTCGATCACCATCACGGAAGCGTTAGGGACATCGACACCGACCTCTATCACGGTCGTGGACACCAAAATATTCGCCCTTCCCGCCGAGAACGCGTCCATATTGAACCGCTTCACCTCGCTGGTCTGCTGCCCGTGCACGATGGCCACTTTGTACGGAGGGAACGGGAAGCGGGAGACGATGTCCTCGTAGCCAGCCTCAAGATTCTGATAGTCAAGTTTCTCACTTTCGAATATCAAAGGATAGACAACGAATACCTGACGGCCCGCGGCGATCTCCTTCTTCATAAAGTTGTACAAGGCAGGGCGTTTGTCCTCCCCTATCAGCATAGTCTGGATCGGCTTACGTCCCGGCGGCATCTCATCGATCACAGACACGTCCAGATCTCCGTAGAAAGTCATCGCCAGAGTTCTCGGAATAGGCGTCGCGGTCATCACAAGCACGTGAGGCGGGACTCCTCCCGCTCCCTTTGCCCAAAGACGGGCCCTTTGGTCCACGCCGAAACGATGCTGCTCGTCAATGATCGCAAGGCCAAGATTACGGAATACAACCGTGTCCTCGATCAAGGCGTGGGTACCTATTATTATACCGACCGATCCGTCGGCCAATCCGCTCAGGACAGGTCTTCTGGCCGCTTTTGTCGTCGAGCCGATCAGAAGCTCACAACGGACTCCTGTCGGGGCAAGATACTTGGATATGTTGGCATAATGCTGCTGGGCAAGCACTTCGGTCGGCGCCATTATGCAGGCCTGGTAACCGTTCCCGATCGCGATCAGGGCTGTAAGCACGGCAACCATTGTCTTGCCCGATCCGACATCCCCCTGAAGAAGCCTGTTCATCTGATGTCCGCTCATCATATCCGAGCGGATCTCCTTTATCACACGTTTCTGCGCCCCGGTAAGCTCGTAAGGAAGAGCGTTATAGCAAGCGTTGAAGGCTGTCCCGACCTTCGGCATCGGAATCCCTACCGCCGAACGGCTGCGGACATATTTCTGCTTCAGAAGCGAAAGCTGCAAAAGGAACAGTTCCTCCCACTTAAGGCGGTAGCGGGCCTTCTCAAGAGCCGTCTGGTCCGCCGGGAAATGCACATTGCGGATGGCGTATTTCAGCGGGACAAGGCCTTTCTCCCTGAGGATATATTCAGGAAGGGTCTCCTCTACATCGGATATGGCCAGATCGATCGCCTCGGCCATCAGCCTGTTCATAACCTTTCCGGTCACGCCTCCGTTCTTCAGCCGGTCCGTGGAATTATAGACCCCGGTCAAGGTGCCGGCGAAGTTGACCGAGCCTCCGGACGGAGGATTGTCGATCTCCGGATGGACCATATTCAATTTGCCGTTGAATATGCTCGGTTTGCCGAAGAAAAGAAACACCGATCCTGGTTTAAGGCGGTCATAGGTGTATTTCACACCCTTGAAAAACACCATCTCCATAGTCCCGCTCTGATCCTGCACGAAGACGCTGAGACGCTTGCCGCTTACCTGTGACGAGATGACCTTCGCGAGAATCTGGACGTATGCGCTGCTGGACTGGATCTCCGAGATCATCTGGATCGAGCTCCGGTCGATATACCGGAACGGGAACGTGTGCAGAAGGTCTCCAACCGTGGACACACCCAGCTCCGACCGAAGCAGCGAAGCCCTTTTAGGCCCCACTCCCGGCAGGAATTGCACATCTGTCTCCTGTTTGTTTCTCATCACAGCCACGGACCTTGGATTTCCAGAGCAGCTCTCAACACCAAGTTCACGTCAACAAATATAATGAATATTTGGAAGCCGCCGCACGGTGAAACCAGTTTTTGAAAAATCAAAAACGCTTCTTATCTTTGATGTGCCGAAAAGAAGCACAGTTTTTATGGTCTCAGAACTTATCGGGAAATATATCTGGCTCATACAGACGCTCACCGCCGCCGGAGAGCGTGGAATGACGCTTCAGGAGATTGACGGAAAGTACTCCAGGCGCTACGGCCAGACATATTCAAGAAGGACCTTCAACAACCACAGGTTGGCCGTGGAGGAGATTTTCGGGGTGGACATCGAGTGCGACAGGAAGACAAACCGTTACTTCATACCGTTCAGCGGGGATGTCCTTGACAACGACGAGAGCATCGGATGGATCGTCAACACATTCACGGTAAACAGTCTGCTGTCGCTTGGCAAGGAAAGGCTCTCAGGCAGGGTGAGCGTTGAGGAGATTCCTTCCGGACAGAAATACCTCACCGCGGTAATGCAGGCGATGGAGGACGGCAAGGAACTGGAAATCACCTACGGAAAATACAGTTCCACATCTTCCGAGATCCTACACATTCAGCCTTTCGCGGTCAAGGAGCACGAGCGCAGATGGTATCTGGTGGCATTCTGTCACGAAAGGGCAAGGCTTCCCGAGAAAGGCAATGGAGACCGAAGCGCTTGGAGAGTCTATGGACTCGACAGAATATCCTCGCTCAGAGAGACCGAGGGCACTTTCAAGATGCCGAAGGATTTCGATGTGGACGGAATATTCAGTCAGAGTTATGGAATATATTTTCCGCAGGCGGGACAGAAGCCTGTGACCATCCGCTTCAAGGTGAGTGAGGAGGAGGCACGCTACCTTCGCGACCTGCCTATCCACACTTCGCAAGTGGAAGAGGATGAGACGGATGGGGACGGAAGAATATTCAGGATCCGTGTCATTCCGAACCGTAACCTTACGATGGAGTTCTGCCGCCACGCCGGAAGGCTGGAGGTGCTTGAGCCGGAATCAGTAAGGCAGGAAGTCAGGGAAGAACTTGAGAAAGCGTATAAACAATACTTATAATATTTATGATAAACAATGGAAAGGCCGCCCTTGTGGCGGCGGCACTGATTACAATGATGAGTTGTACACAGAAAAACGAAACGCAGACGGACAACGGGTACATAGGCCCGTCCGACATCAAGATCGAGGACGGAAGGATGACTCCGGAAGCGCTTCTGTCCCTTGGTCGTCTGTCCGATCCGCAACTGTCTCCGGACGGACGTTGGATTCTCTACGGAGTCAGCTACACCTCGATCGAGGAGAACCGCTCGTGCAGGAACTTGTTCCTTGGCGAGGTGATCAAAAACGATGACGGATCGCTTTCTTTCGGGGACAAGATCCAATTGACAGCCGAGGGCAAGAGCCTCAGCAACGCCCGCTGGAGTCTGGACGGAAAGTCCATCTACTACCTTCAGGGCGGCCAGCTTTACAATGCCGCCATCTCTATCGTTGACGGAAAGGCCTCACTCTCAGCAAAGAAGCAGCTTAGCGGTGTGAAAGCCGGAATCGGAGAGTTCACCCTCAGCCCGGACCAGTCGCAGGTTCTCTACACCAGCACCGTTCCTGGATCCGTCAAGACCCCTAAGGACTTCGACGAGAAGCTGGACAAGGCGCAGGCCTATGTCACGGAAGACCTTATGTACCGTCACTGGGACCACTGGACGACCGAAAGGCCTCAGGCCTACGTCGCTCCGCTCGGAGACAAGGTCACAGAAGAAAATTCAATGAATATACTTGCGGATGGCGCCGGCAAGTACGAGCTGCCTCTGGAGCCTCTGAGCGGCATCGAGCAGCTTTGCTGGAGCCCGGACGGACGCTATGTGGCATACTCCTGCAAAAAGGTTGAGACTGGTCGTGAATATGCCTTCTCGACGGACACGGAGATCTACATCTACAGCATCCTGACCGGCGAGACCGTACAGATTCCGATGGCTGGCGGCTATGACACAGATCCGGCCTGGAGCCCGGACGGAAAACAGATCGCCTGGCTTAGTATGAGGCGCAACGGGTACGAGGCCGACAAGGTACGCCTTATGGTGGCCGAGTTGGCTGACGCGGACGCTTCTTCCGAGGGCCAGTCCGCTATCCCGCAGATCAATGGAATCCGCGACCTCACCGCTGACTTCAAGTACAACACCGGCGGCATTGTCTGGGCCGCTGACTCAAAGAGCATCTATTTCAACTCTCTCATCGAAGGCCTTCAGGGAATCTGCAATGTGAAGGTGGACGATGCCGAGATCAAGAGAATCACTCCTGACGATGCCTGGTACGATTTCAATTCTCCGTTCGCGATAGTT
>CAVCRL010000086.1:0-4202 GCA_963604455.1 Lachnospiraceae bacterium
TGAGCTTGACATATTCAATCTCACCGATCTCAGGAGTCGCTCCGTGGTTGAGTCCTATGATGACGTAGATGACCGTGACGATCAGCGCCGCAGGACCGCAGATCCAGATGTTCGCCTTGAACTTGTCGGACATCGAGCAGCCTTGTGATGTGGTCGATGCGATTGTCGTGTCAGAGATGAAAGACAGATTGTCACCGAAGAACGCTCCGCCCACGATCAGACCGGTCAGCATCGCCAAAGACAGTCCGGATTGCTCGGCTATTCCGGACGCGATCGGGACAAGCGCCACCACAGTTCCGACACTCGTGCCGATTGACATCGAGATGAAGCATGACGCCAGAAACAGCCCGGCAAGCAGCCATTTCCCTGGGAGAAGGGTAAGTGTCAGATTGACAGTCGCTTCCACACTTCCGATTGCCTTGGCTGTTGTGGCGAACGCCCCCGCCATCACGAATATCCAGATCATCAGCAGGACATTATTGTTGCCCGCCCCGCTTGAGAATATGCTTATCCTTTCTGCCACAGCCCCTTTCGTGATCAGCATCGCATAGACCGACGCAATCAGAAACGCCGACGCGATCGGCACCTTATAAAAGTCGTGCGCCACCAGCGACGACACCAGATAAGTCACCAAAAACACCGCCAACGGACTAAGCGCCAGCCAGCCGTTCATCCTCCGTGTAAGTTCGTTCTTTTCCATAATCAACGTTCTTGAGATGAATACATATAGGTTACAGTAACTTTGGTAATCCTAATTCCTCAAGGTATCTGTTGTGTTCGTCCCGCGCTTTTATGATTTCTTTTTCTATCTCATTCAGTTCCTTGTTAACCTGTTGGAGGTCAACAACCTCTTCCTCTTTGGACAGGTTTACATATCGGGAGATATTAAGGTTGTAGCCATTATCTCTGATCTCACTTAAAGGAACTTCACGAGCATATCTACTAATGGTGGCCCTGTTCTGATATGCTTCGATGATGTCTTCAATATCATTTTCACGCAAAAAATTCTGACGCTTGCCTTTTTCGTAATGCTCTTCAGAACTTGCATTGATAAAGAGAATCTTGTCATTCTTTCGACATTTCTTCAACACGATGACACAAACGGGAATGCCTGTTGAATAGAACAAATTGGCAGGCAGGCCGATGATGGCATCGATATAGTCTTTCTTCAGGAGTTCTTTCCTGATGACTTCTTCTTTTCCGCCACGGAACAGCACACCGTGTGGCAGAATAATGGCCATCGTCCCATTGTCACTCAGGTAATGCAGGCCGTGAAGCAGGAACGCGAAATCAGCGGCTGATTTCGGAGCGACGCCGAAGCCATTGAATCGAAAGTCCTTTGCCGTATCCTCTTTTGGATCCCAACGCAGACTGAATGGAGGATTGGCGACAATAGCGTCAAATGTCATTTTCTTAGCAGGATTCTCCTCGTTAAGAATATCCCAGTCATTGACCAATGTGTCACCGTGATGAATCTCGAATTCGGTGTCCTTTACTCCGTGAAGAAGCATATTCATCCGTGCAAGGTTGTATGTCGTTATATTCTTCTCCTGACCGTATATTTTACCTATGCCCTTATCTCCCATTTCCCTACGGACATTCAGCAGCAACGATCCTGAGCCACACGCAAAGTCGAGTACCCTGTCAATCTTATTCTTATTGCCGGTCTTTGGTTCCTGACAATCCAGAGTCACAATTTTTGACAATATCGTAGATACCATCTGAGGAGTGTAAAATTCGCCGGCTTTCTGACCTGAACCTGCGGCAAACTGGCCAATAAGATATTCGTATGCATCCCCTAGATCATCATTTTCCGCCGACAATTCCGCGAATCCGTTTGAGATGGTTCTGATGACCTTGCACAAAAGAGTGTTTCTCTCGGTGTATCCCCGGCCTAACTTTTCCGAATTAAGGTTGATTTCAGAGAACAGGCCTTTCAACGAACTCTCAAAGGATTCTTCCTCAATATACTTGAATCCTTTCTCTATGGTGTTGAGGAGTTCCGTGCTATCGGTTTTGGCCAAGTCAACGATATTATCCCACAGGTATTCCGGTTTGATGACATAGTGTATCTTGCGCCTCATCTGTTCTTCGAACAATTCGACATCGTACTCGTTATGATGATACCACACTTGCAGATATGTCTTCGCACCAAGACGCTTCATATCATCCTCGGAGGTATTCTCCGGATAGTCAGACCCAAGCTCTTTTTTTGCAGACTTGAGGTAATTCTCCGACAAGTATTTCCAGAAAAGAAACGACAGCATATAATCGCGGAAGTCATCCGCCATCATCGCTCCTCTCAAGTTGTTCGCAATGTCCCACAGGGTCTTGCCTAATTTCTGCTGGTTATTTGTTGCCATAATTCTCGCCTTTGTCTAATTCGTTGAATAGCTTCTCATTAAATCTGTATGTGTCCAAGAACCTGCGAACCAATTTTGAGAAATACACTTTGTTTTCCTCCTGCATTTCCGTAGGATCAAATATCGAATAATTGCCGTGACTCATGATGTTGATCATTCTGTCATAGATAACACCATCCGCATCATCTTTTTCAGGAGATAGACATACTCTAAAATCACTGAATCCATAGAAAGCGGCTGTCTTTTCCATCAGATTCCTCAATATGTTGAAGTGATATGTGTAAAGAGCTCCTGTTTCTGCCGCCTTATAAAGAGTCTGCGCCATTACAATATGGTGAAAGAAAGGCGTGTCTCTCATACTGATCAATGAATATCCTTCATTAGTGACGAGTTTTTTCATAAAATAGGCGTTAGCCGATCCCAACTCGTTGCATATCACGTTATAAAACAATCCGTGATGAGTTGATATGATTGTCTTGATGTTATTATCTTCTCTTTTGATTATTTGAGCCAAATGTGCACCGATGGCTATGGCGTGGTTGTCATCCAATGAAGACACTGGATCATCTATGTATAAATATTTCACCCAGCTGTATCTCTCGTTTCCATCTATAGCCATTTGCGCGATCGCTAAAAAGAAACACCAGATAAAAAGGGTCTCTTCGCCACGTGATATCTTTATGTTCTCAACAACTTTTCTATTCCCGGTTGTCTCATCTACTCTCTTTTCTGTTCTTGCAAACGAAATTCTCTGTCTCGGGTGTTTCTCATCTTTGGGGAGGATTTTGAAGTCAAAATCCACATACCTATGTAAGAATGGACGAATTTTATTGTCTATGTCGGCACCTTCCAGGCCATCAAAAAAATGAGAGGTGTCGTTTATTTCAAGATACCTGTCCTTGTCATTGTCCAAATCATTGTCCCAAGTGAACAAATCTTCCGTGTAGGCATTGAAATACAGTGTGTCTCCTTCCCCTGTCGTAGCCTTTAAGTAGTCTTTGAATGACATGGACAGACGTGTCTTTCCTACTCCGTTGTGCGCGAAGATTATATTATACTTCTTTCCCGATGATCGGAGATAACTTACGATGTCTCCAATGTCTGAATAGATCGTTGTCTCAATTTGTTTTGCCATAATTTATTATAGTTTAGGAAACAGTTGTTGCATCAGCCCTTTTTTATGGAGTTCCAATGCGGTTATTTTGTCTTCGTATGATTTAATCGCATCATTGATTGAAGATAAGCTGCGTGCGATTTTTTCTTGCTCGTTTATCGATGATGGAAAACGTATTTTTGTATGACTAATAGCTGTTTTTGATATAGATAATACTTTTATTCCTTGCATAATCTGTGTTAATTGCTCTCTATATGAATTTGAGTTCATATAAAAGCCAAGATAACCTCTTGCAAAAATTTTGTTCGGCCTAATAGCAATAGTATGAAGACCCGAGACGATGATTTCATTTGTAAGTCCTGCAAGTTCTGTACACTTTCCGACAGTCTCATCTTCTGCTGTATCTGCAATAATTACATCTCCATTTGCTAATTTCGCTTTACTATATATATCAATGTTTTGCACGTTGGAAATGAAAGGTAACTGTTCTTTTTGAACATTCAAGCTTTCTCTGAATCTAATTAATACATCACCGTAGTGTATGTTATGTACGGAACCAGTCTCATTGTTAAGATTGGCTCTGGACAGAGTATTATTGGGGATAAAAGTAAAGATGTCACTGAATGCGTATTCTTCCCATTCACCATCGTTCTTAAACTCAGAAAAGCGAACGGTCGGAACGGTTTTCCCGTTGGCAGGGAAGAGACGCTGCATCAAGCCACGTT
>CAVCRL010000086.1:4212-10203 GCA_963604455.1 Lachnospiraceae bacterium
GCTCTTTCAACTGTTCGAGTTTACTTTTTGTCGCCGCTATCTGTTTATCTATGGACGAGAAACAGTTCACTATCCTAATTTGTTCCTTCAAATTTCTGGGGAACAGTATAGACTTCTCTGTTAAGTCAGCGAAGTGCCTTTTATATTCTTTAGAAATAATAGGGTGAGCCAGCAGATAATAATACAAGTATTGTGTATTTAGATCATCCAGCTTCGACCGGAAAATTTTGATTCCATCAGCTCCTTGAATAAATGGATAATTGATTAGTTTAAGAGTACATGTATGGTCTCCGAAAACGATGTAATCTTCATTTTGAGTATTCAATAGAGCAGTTTGGTCATCGGAATAACCGGCAGGGACACTTGCGGATTGATCGACTATAGGGAACTGTCCATTTGTTTTATATTCTGAAGATGGCAACTTTTGGGGTGGTGTAACTTTGTTTATTGCATCTTTTAAGAGTATAAAGCCCCACTCCCCATCGTTTAGAAACTCAGGGAAGCGGAGCGAAGGCGTATGTTTATTACTGTCAGCCATTTCAAATCATCATTACGGATCAGTTCTTCTCGTAAGCGGAAAGCCCAGAAATCTTTTGACCTCCGGTGATGTGCTTCAGCAGGGGAACTAAGTCCGACATTATCGCGGCCTCTTTTTTTGTCCGGTCTTTCCAGCCTAACCCCAAAGGCTTGATAAGCTCGCTGAGCTTCTCTCCATCGAAAATCCTACGAGCCACAATCCCATCCACAAAGCCTTGCAATGAATCAGCACTAAGTCTATGCTTGTCTGCGATCTCTATGATTTCTTCGGTGAATTTCCTTTCCTTGAATATTTCATAGCCATCCTTGATCTCCTGCTCTGTCTTTCCCTTGACACCATCGAGACTGTCGATGTAAGCGATGATATCCTCCCTCTCATCGAGAAGATTTGAACTTGAGCTTACCAAACCGATAAGCTGTTCCTTGGTCATCTTCGTCTTCAATGGAGTTCCGGCATATCTTGCGATCAATTCCATTATGTAGTCATAATCTATCAATGAAGAAGCGAAGAGCACAAACTCAAAGTCAAGATCCTCGACCTCTGGAGAAACTGATTCCGATCTTCTTTCCCTCTTCTTCTTTAAACTGCAGGCCAAATCCAGATATGCGCCCCTGAAGGCTCTAAGGTCATCATCCGTAAACCCGTAGCTTGCTTGAGGATCAGAAAATATATTCGTACCTTCTTCGTTTGGACTGATGGCATCTGTATATTGATCCAACTGCGTTTTGTAACGCTGAACTTCCTTGAAATAGTTTACAAAGCCGGCCTTTGCTTCATCGCCTTTCAGATTGGCCACTTCTGAAGCCTTGAATTCAAGACCGTTAGATCTCATATACTGCCGTAGCTTAGCTACGGCATCTTTGTATTTCTTGTTTATGCTTTCCACCGGCTCGACAAGCCATATCTGTCGTGCTCTGTCAGCATCCTTTTTGCCTGAAAAGAGTGCGATGGCGGCATCCACCGCGTTCTGCTGTCCTCGGAAATCCAGTATATTGCCATACGGCTTGGTGTCATTCAGGATGCGGTTGGTACGTGAGAAAGCCTGAATCAAACCGTGGTATTTCAGATTCTTGTCCACATACAACGTGTTCAGATACTTGGAGTCAAAACCTGTCAGCAGCATATCCACGATAATGACAATGTCAATCTTGTTCTTGTGAGCATAATCCTTGTTGCTGTACTTCTGGTTTTTGATACGCTGTTGGATGTCCTGATAATACGCATCGAACTCATTCACACTATGATTCGTGCCATATTGCTCGTTATATCGGTCTATGATCGACTTCAGGGCCTCCTTCTTCTTGTCAGGATCAACTTCATTGTCCATCCGCTCTTGATTCAGGTCTTCCTGAATCTGCATAATGTCCTTGTCGCCCTCGGCCGGAGGTGAGAAGACACAGGCTATATTCAAAGGCTCAGCCTCTTCATTATCATTTTGTACCGCTCTCAACAAGTGGTAATATTCAATGGCATCATTGATGGATGCCGTGGCGAATATAGCGTTGAACCGGCAATTGCTTGTCGCGCTCCGGTGCTTTTTGAGGATCGCTTCCACTACCGCGCGCTTACGGGTGTTTTCGTTATTGAAAGCATTGTTGTCATCCGGCTTGAAATAGTCGATGTGAAAGCGAAGTACATTCCGATCTTCTATGGCATTTGTAATCGTGTACGAGTGCAACTCTTTTTGGAAAACATCCTTGGTGGTTTTATACTGGGCCTGTTCTCCTGTCGCTTGTATATAAGTTGCATTCTCCTCAAAAATAGGTGTTCCCGTAAACCCGAACAACTGAGCCTTCGGGAAAAACTCCTTGATGGCCTTATGGTTTTCTCCGAACTGCGAGCGATGACATTCATCGAATATGAACACGATCCGCTTGTCCTTCAAAGGCAGCAAACGTTCTTGATAATTGTTTCTGTTATTCGGGTCTAATGCGATTCCGAGTTTCTGGATAGTTGTGACGATAATCTTGTCAGCATAGTCCTCCGACAACATTCTTCTCACGAGGCTTTCCGTGTTGGTGTTCTCTTCCACACAACCATTCTGGAATTTATTGAATTCCTCGCGGGTCTGCTTGTCAAGATCCTTCCTGTCCACAACGAACAGACACTTCACAATTTCCGGATTGTCTTTGAGAAGAGTCGCTGTCTTGAATGATGTCAAAGTCTTGCCACTGCCTGTGGTGTGCCAGATGTAGCCATTACCGCGATTCTCGTTTATGCAGTCGATGATGGCATTGACTGCATATATCTGGTACGGACGCATTATAAGCAGTTTTTGTTCACTGGCGACCAAAACCATATATTGGCTGACCATTCTTCCAAGCCTGCACTTTGTCAAGACCTCGTCGGAGAAGTCTTCCAGATCGGAAATTTTGTTGTTCTCCTTGTCAGCCCATTGATACACCGGCAGGAACTGTTCTTCAGCGTTGAAGTTAAAATGCTGGTTGTTGTTATTTGTGAAATAGTATGTCCTGTTTTGATTGCTGACAATGAACAATTGCATAAAGCATAGAAGCGAATTCGTGTAGCCATTGCCGGCGTCATTCTTGTAATCCACAATCTGCTGCATGGCTCGCCGAGGGCTTACATCCAGTGTTTTAAGCTCGACTTGAACAATTGGCAAACCATTTATCAGGATGATCACATCGTAGCGTTGAAAGCTGTTGCGGGTGTTCATTCGAAGTTGATGGATGACTTCGTACTCGTTCCGGCACCAATCCTTGATGTTCACAAGCGTGTATTGAAGAGGTGTGCCGTCTTGTCTGATGAACGTGTTGCGTTCTCTCAATCGCTTTGACGATGAAAATACATCCGCATCAGTTATCTCCTCCAGAAGTCGCCCGAATTCAGCATCCGTAAGGTGGACTCTGTTCAGCTGCTCGAACTTTGTCCGGAAGTTTTGCTCCATCGTTCCACGGTCACAGATATCAGGACGATAGGAATACTTCAACTCCTGTAACTTCTGGATGAAATTATCTTCTATTTGTCTTTCTCTTAGCATAATGGAATAGAACTTTGATGCTTGTCAATTGTTGGACTCCATATTCAAAAATGTCATTATGACGGCGTCGTGCCCTCATTCATACAAAGGTAGAAAATTATGTTCAATAAAATAGCCTTTCAGCTATCCAAAATATTCGCAAGTTTTTGTGTACATTTGTCATAATTCAAATATTTTGTTGCTATGAATAACAGGATTATGACATTTGGAGCGGTGGCTGGAACGCTTGCCTTGGTGATTGTCTCTTGCACCGAGAATAGAAGTGAGTTTGTCACTTACGAGAACAACTATGAGCAGACGCTGGTGCAGGATGACTCGGCATCGGTGAAGATCAGCCATTCGATCGAGTATCTCAAGACCTACGAAAGGGGAAAATCACTGCGCAAGAAGATAAACAACGCCATTGTCGTAAGCTGCTTTGGCGAGGAATATGCCGGGCTCTCCGTCGAGGAGGCTTCGGATGCGGTCTCCGATACTCTGATTGCCAATTATCAGAAAGATGCGGGCGAAAGCTATGATGAATATCTTGCCTACTCGAAGGATAACGAAAATGACTACTCTTGGACTCCTGCCACATTCTGCAATTGGTACTATAGGACAACCGGAGGATTCGGGGAAAGCTTTATGGATCTTCATACCTACCAAGTGCTGAGTGAAAGCTATACGGGTGGAGCGCACGGGATGTATTACTCTATCCCTTACATCATCAATATGAAGACCGGTGAGATCGTGACGGAGAATGATTTGTTCAAACCGGGCTATGTGGCTCCGGTAACTGAACTGATAAAAACGCAGATCCGGCAGGAGCAGGGAAGTCTTGCGTACGAGGGAATGTTCCAGGATGGGATGGTGCCTAACGGGAAGTGCGGAGTTTCAGGCAATGGTGTCACCTGGTACTACCAGCCTTATGAGGTTGCTTCTTATGCGGAAGGAATAATCAAGGTCACAATCTCTTGGAGCGATCTCAAACCTTATCTGGATTCTGAATATATCAAACTCTAAACAGTCTCTAATTCGCTGATATTCCCGGCGATCCAAACAGTGTCACCGACTTGGAACCTGAAATCGGGCTCCGGGTTGGTGATAATTTTTGAGTCCCGTAGCACACTGATCACCATACAGTGATATTTCCTAAGGTTCGTGGCTCGTAAGGTCTTGCCGGTCAGGAACGAATCTTCTGTGAGCGTTTCCGGCTCGATTTTGAATTTAGATCCTGAGTCCAGAGTCTCCGGAGTGACGGCGGACGCCATCATAGTCCTTAATGATTCAAGCTGGGCGGAAGTGCCGACGGCAAGCATCTGATCGCCTGGGAAGAGAACCGCATCACCGGACGGAACGATCATATTCATCGACCCTCTGGCAATTTTGATGATGTTCGCTCCAGTCTCGGCCCTGAAAGGAATATCCTTGAGCGCCTTGCCGGCGTAGGTGGAATTCTGGGAGATGGTAAGCGTCTCTGTGTGAACATCGTAGTCGGCGAGCTTCTGGCTCACGGAAGAAGCGACCGGCTTGCTGCGTCTTTCATTCTCCTCTTTCTCGTTGAAGTTTGAAAGGAAACGCATCTCCAACGCTGAATATTTATGGATGGACTGACGGGCGAAGAGAATGAATATTATGCCGGCGAAGAATATGGCAAGGACTGTCCAGCCTGCGAGGTGGAAATATGACGACAGCACTGCCAGAACGATTCCCACGGCAAGGAATGAGCGCGCGAAGATCAGCCCCATTAACGGCCAGATGTTGCTTGGCTTTTCCTTCAGGAGTTTCGGGGCGGACTTGCTGATGGATCCAGAATGGACTCCGAGACCGAAAAGGAACGGGAGCATCACGGCAAGGGTTATCTCGACCTCGATAACCTTATGTATGGTCACGCTTAGCTCCGGGAAAAATTTCTCTACAGCCGGTCTGAGGTAAAGTTTTGATCCGATGTAGATCGCTATCAGGATCACGCCATAGAGGACGATGCGTGTGAAATAGGCGTTCAGCAGAGTTTTCCATTCGTTGTGCTCGGCGGCGGTCTGTTTGCCGGAGTCGTTCATCTGGGCGAGCCTGTCGATCCATTTGGCCGGTAACCGTTTGTTTAACAGATTGTAGCACGGATCCGCCAGCTTTATCATAAACGGAGTCGTGAACGTTGTTATGACGGAGACCGCAATAATTACTGGGTAGATGAAATCTCTCATCACTCCGAGGGTGCAGCCGACTCCGGCTATGATGAATCCGAACTCACCGAGTTGGGCGAGGCTGAATCCAGTGTGGACAGCATTGTCCAAACCATTGCCGGTGAGGATTATGCCGGCTCCCGCGAAGATGATGTGGCTGATGATGACAATTACGGAGAGCAGCATGATCATCGCCCAGTGCTCTGCGATCACGGAAGGGGCGACCATCATTCCTACGGAGACAAAGAATATCGCTCCGAAAAGATTCTTGATAGGCTCCACGATGTGGT
>CAVCRL010000087.1:0-10200 GCA_963604455.1 Lachnospiraceae bacterium
GCCTTGTAGTATGTCTCCGCCATATCCAAGGCATAGACGAATCCCGGACAAGCGCAGTTGATGTCGAACATCGGGCATTTGAGCCCGAGTTTTTCACCGATGATGCAGCTCATTCCAGGGGTGATATATTCGGAGACGACATTTGAGACTATGAAGAGATCGATGTCCTCAGCTTTCAGTCCGGACATCTCAAGAGCCTTTCGTACGGCTTCGGTTCCGAGATCCTCCAGATTCTCGTCTGTGATCACGTGCCTTGTCTTGATTCCGGTGCGAGGGTAGATCCACTCATCGCTGGTGTCCAGAAATCCGGCAAGCATATCATTGGTCACGACCTTTTTGGGAAGCGCGCTTCCTGTACCGATGATTTTCATAAATTTACTGTTATTAAGGTATTCTCAATGCAAAAATATGAATATGCAGGTGTCGCTCAAAAATTAAGTGGCGAAGATACCCGAAGCGCCGTTTTTGTGGTGCGAATGTGGCGATTTCGCTGAATTTGTGGCGAATTTCCGTCAGTCGGGACTATGAAAAAGGCTCTTCCAGGCATATTCCCGCCAGAAAGAGCCATTGATTCCAAACTCGCGTTTCCGTCTTGTTATTCCTCGGTGACGAATGGCTTGGAGAGAAGCTCCAGCCCTTCCACTGGCTTGTCGGTTGTGATGAGGCTGACACCTTTCGCGATGAAGTTGAGCATATCGCTGACGTTGTTGACCGTCCAGACATTGACCGTCATCCCGAGTCCGTTCGCCTCCTTGATCCAAGCGTCCGTGAGCTTGCTGTAGGAGTAGTCTATTCCCTTTATGCCATCGGCAAAGACAGTGGAAGGTGCCTTGTCACCATTGAGGTACTGGACCGTAGCCTCTGGCGCGAGCCCAACGAGTTTTTTGCAGACATCATAGCTGAACGCGATATATTCAACCTGATTCTGCAAGCCTTTCGCCTTGACCGCGTCCACGCAAGTCTGGGCCGCCCTCATTGTCTTGTCGGCGGAGTTGTGGCTCTTTATCTCGATGATCAGCTTGACATTTGGATAAAGCTTCGCCTGGTTCAGGTAGTCGTCAAGAGTAGGGAGCGGCTCACCGTTGGCGAGTTTATAGTCCTTGATCTCTTCGTAGGTCCTGGAATCCGGTCTCCAGCCTTTGTATTTCGCGTCCTCCGGGACCTCGTCACCCTTGAAGGTGGAGTTGTGGTAGATGACCGGCACGCCGTCCGTGGTGATGTACACATCGAACTCGGATCCGTAAACCCCGAGTTTCTGTGCCTCGGCCAGGGATGCCACCGAGTTTTCCGCCGCGTTTCCGTAATGGTACCCCCGGTGCGCCACGATCTTCGTGTTGTAAAGATTCTTCAGGTCGCTGACAACATTGAACTCGGATGAGCCCAGAGGGTACTGCGTCTCTCCTCTGCCGAGGACAAGGCGGTATTTCCCTGCCCGGAAGTCATCCGGAATACGTATCTTCAGGAATCCGTCTCCGTCCGCCGTGGTGCAGGAATATGACAGCGACTCGCTGCTCATTGATTCCAGTTTGATGCGGTCGCCGCCCTTGAATCCCTTTGCGTACACGTAGAACCAACATCCCGGCTTCACATTGGCGTTCGGCAGCAATGTCAGGTCGCTGATCGAGATCACTTCCGGTTTTATGTCGTTCTTGACAACTTTGTAAAGTTCCGCGACATCCTTGGCGGTGAGCACATCATCGTATATCCTTGCGATGACGACATCCCCGTTGAATCCGCAATGCGCACCGGAGGCTCCGTTTGGATCGCCTCCGACACAGAACCACGTGCTGCCTTCCGTAGGGAAGTTCAGGCTTCCCGCGGCCTCCGTCTCACCTTTCAGCTCACCGTTGACATAGATGTATGACTTCCCGGCCTGCTTGCTCCAGACTCCGACAACGTGGTAGTAACGGCCCACTTCCGGGGTTATATTCGAATGCGTCCATTTCCAGCTGGACTTCCCGTTCGCGCTGACATTCGGAAGGAAGGTTATGTCCTTCCCTCTGCTGTTGTCTGTGATAAGAAATCCTGTCCCGCCGCTTTGCATAGAGCTGAACGGCTTGATCTCGGAACCGTTAGCCGGAGCGTCCATCCTGAAAACGACCTCCATCGAATGCCCGTCGGCGAGCGCGTTCCGGAATTTCTGGTCCTGGGTGTAGTCAATCTTATAGTACCCGGCGCTCATCGCGCTTCCGAGCGTGTGGTTGAAGTGTGCCGCGTATCTGGAATATGCATCGCTGAAATAATTGACCGAAGCGGAGCCGGAGACAGTCGTTATGGTCATCTTGGAATCGGAATTGTCAACCGCCGTTCCGTCGTTCTTGAATATCACATCCAGCAGATCGGCCTCCGGCACATCGGATGGTGTCGGTGGAACAACGATCTCCCCCTCTTTCGAGCCTTTCTTCTGTGTGATGGCGATCGAGACGGATTTTGTCTTGCAGGTGAACACAAGTCCTCCTGCCCTTGCCTCATCTGTCTCGTTCTTGGCAATGTTGACCTTTACCTGCCTCGCGCCTTTCTCTCCGGAAAGAGGACTGGCGGTGATCCAATCCGAACCGTCCTTTATCTCAAGACTCCATTGGGCGTTCGACATCACGCGCAAAGAATAGCCATTCTTGCCTTTCGCCTCGAAGTCAACTGATTTCGGAGTCTCTCCGGATTCATCATAGACGGAAAACTGCACTTCCTCTTCATTCTTCTCTGATTCGGTGCAGGCCGCCGCCAATCCAAGGATGGCGAAGACACAGACGCAGAATCTCCCGATAAAATTTTTCATTGTAATATGTTTGAGTATAAATGGCCGATCGCGGAAAACCTGAAAATATTCAAGGATTGATTGCCGGCCGGCAAGTTTATGAAGAGCAGGAAGAACAACCGTCTTCCTGCTCTTGTGAAATCGAATCTGTTAATATCCAGGGTTCTGGACAAGATTGCCGTTGATGGTGAGCTGTTCCTGCGGGATCGCCAGCCAGTAGTTCTTAGGAGCGGAGAACGTTCTGGAATCCGTCTCGTAGGCCTCGGTGATCTTGTAGTAGTCCTCGGCTGTCTTGCCGGCGATGTTCCAGGAACGTGGCCTGTTCTGGAGAATGTTCTGGACGACTTTGTATCTCCTCAGGTCGTAGAACCACCTGCCTTCGAACGCGAACTCGCTGAGACGTTCCCTGAGGACAGCGTCAAGTAGTGTCTTTCCGGTAGGAAGGCCGCCGACCAGCGCCCAGGAATCCTCGAAGTCCGGAAGTCCGGCGCGGTTCCTGACCTTGTTGATGTAAGTCAAGGCCTCTCCGTCGATCTTGCCGTAATACTGTACATAGGCCTCGACGAAATCCAGGTAAGGCTCCGCGAAACGGATGTACGGGAAGGCGAACTTGTGGTAGGTGAACGTCTTGGAGGTGTTGTCGAAGTTGTTGGACTTGTGGATCCACTTCTTGACGTAGTAGCCTGTGCAGCCTTGATATTCATTACCGGTGTTCCCATCGTTCTGCTGTTCTTCTCCACGACGGCACTTGAGCATAAAGGTCTCACCGTTGAGGTCGTATGATCCACGGTCGTAACCAACTGAGGCGTAGAATCTTGGTTCTCTGTTGATGTGGAGGATTGAGGTTTTCTCTCCAGGGTAGCCCGGAGCGTCAACCAGCTTGGTAGGATTCTGGATAGCCTCCTTGGTTTCAGGATCGACCTCCATCGGGAGACCGTTCTTGGAAAGGAAGCACTCCACGGCCTCGAACGTTGGCACGAAATATCCTCGCCATCCCTCACGGCTGTAGGACGAGTAACCTGTGCGCGGAGCCATATTCTTGATGTTGTAGGAGATGTTGCCCTGCGCCGCATAGCAGAAGAGATGCTCGTATTCATTGTAGAATGCGTTGGCGTCTCCGCCGAGGAACGCAGCCCTGTAGTTCTCGTAGCCTTTCTCGAATGTGTCAGTCTCCTTGCTCGGAGCGTAGAGCTGGAATCCGTCCGCCTCACCCTGCTGGATAGCGTCCTTGGCTGCGTTCATAGCCTTCTTCCAGAGCTCTTTGTCATATTCAAGAGGCATCAGAGGCGTGCCGTCATTGTTCTTGAAATCGGCGTACCACTCGGCGTTGCCGTTGACCATCGGAGAAGCGGCCTGAAGCCAGAGACGGGACTTGAGCGCCTTGGCGGTAGTCTTTGTCGCGCGGCCGAGGAAGTTTGATGAATATGACGCCGGAAGGTACTCCGCGGCCTTGTCGTACATATCCGAGATGAACTGCACGCACTCCAGATAAGGCTTGCGCTCATAGTTGATGTCCTCCTGAAGGCCGATCAGATGGTCCACAATGACGATCGGGCCGTAATATTCAAGAAGGGTCTGGTGCATATAGGCTATGTTCCAGTAGGCCTCTCCTCTCCAGCGGTTCCTTTCATCCTCGCTCGCGTCAGGCACCTTGTCGATGTTCTCAAGAAGGAGATAGGCGTTGCGGATTCCGCCCCACACATTGTAGGACACGGCTCCGGAGGCCTTGTTGCAGGTCGTTGACCACATCGCAACGTAGGTGTTGGACGGGGTCTCCTGATTGTTGAACACAAGGGACTTCCACTTGAAGTAATACACTGAGCCGTAGAAGCTTGACACCATATCACCTCCTCCGCACATCTCAAGCGAGGACTGGAAGTACCATCTGTTAGGCATATAGTAATAGAGCGAGGCCGCGAAGTTGTCGGCCTGCACGTGGGTCTTGAAAAGATCGTCCTCCGTGGCCTTTCCGCTTGGAATAACATCGAGGAAGTTGCAGGAGGTCGCCATTCCCAAGACGCAGAACAGTATGATAAAAATCTT
Source organism: Lachnospiraceae bacterium (assembly GCA_963604455.1). GTDB lineage: Bacteria > Bacteroidota > Bacteroidia > Bacteroidales > UBA932 > Cryptobacteroides. Next base: position 4,799 of record CAVCRL010000087.1, read on the forward strand.
CTTCATATTCATAAATGATTAGAAAGTGAACTGGAAACCTGCCTTGACCGTGCGCTGGAGCGGATATGTCAGACCGTTGCCGCGGCCTTTCTCCGGATCCCAGTACTTGAACTTGGAAATGTAGAACAGGTTGTTGCCCTGGAGGTAGAAACGGACGAACTTGTAGGTGAATCCGATCTCGGCGTTCTTCAGACGGACGAACGAGGCGTCGTGCATATACAGCGTGGAAGCCTGTGTGTTGTTGTCCGAAGGAACGGTCGTGAGCCTTGGATACTTCGCGTCCTTGTTATTGTTGTCCCAGGACCAGTGGTCGTCGGCTATGTACTTGACGATGCCATAACCGAAATGCTGGTTGTCGCAGAACGGGTGGTTGTTGTACGTGGTGATGTCGTACCTTGAGCTGCCCTGGAACATTATGGAAGCGTCCCATTTCTTGTATTTCACAGAACCTCCGAATCCGAACTGTATCTCAGGGAAGTAAGGCTTGTCGCTCCAGACGAAGTCATTGGAGTTCACCACGCCGTCATTGTTCACATCCTTGTATTTCACATCACCGACACCATAGGCGCCGAAGTCCTGCCTCGGGCTGTTGTCGATCTCCTCCTGTGAGGTGAAAAGCCCCTCGGCGATGAGCACCTTGTTGGAATTGATAGGCTTGCCGATCTTCGAAAGATGCGGGTTCTTTGAATAGTCAGGCTCGTCCATAGCCTTCACCTCAGAATGGGCATATGTGAACGTGCCGCGCAGAGAGTACTGGAAGTCGCTGTTCACCACCTTGTTGTAGTTGATGGAGAAATCAACTCCGGAGTTGGATGTCTCTCCGAGGTTCGCCCAAGGAAGCGATCCGCCCACGCCACCGTTCGACGCGAATGACTTGCGCTGCATAAATATGTTCGTGCGGTACTCGTGGAACCAGTCCGCGGACAGTTTAAGGTCCTTGAACAGTTCGATGTCGATTCCGACATTGAGTTTCCTGGCGATTTCCCAGGTGGCGTTCACATTACCGTAGTTGGAGATGAAGCCGGCTCCGATCTTCGCGAAGTTGGAACCGAAAACGTATGACCTGTCACCCATATCGACCTCCGTGATGTACGGGAATCGATGGTCGTCACCGAGGGAGTCGTTACCGACAAGACCGTAGGACGCGCGGAGCTTCAGGTTCGTCACCGCGCTCTTCAGAGGTGAGAAGAACTTCTCGTTGGAGATGTTCCATCCGATGGCGGCTGACGGGAAGAATCCGAACCGCTTGCCTGCGATGAAGTTCTCGGATCCGTTGTAACCGAAGTTCCCTTCAAGGAAATAGCGCTTGTCGTAGTTGTAGGTGACACGTCCGGCGAGACCCTGCTCCCTGAACGGAAGAAGCTTTTCCTCGGAGGATCCGGTGGCGTTGTTCACCTTCTCCTTCATATGGTACACGAGGTCGGCGCTGACATCGTGCTTCCCGAATTTTCTTGCATAGTTGATCTGACCCTGCAAAGACCACTCGTGGTAGCCGCTGGCGGAGACTGAGCTTTCAAGGTAGGTCGTGCCCTCGGCTCCGATGGAGTTGGCTGTCCAGGTGTAGGTGCCGTCGTCGTTGAGCGTGACGCTGTCCGGATCAATCTTGTAATATGCCGGAATATGGTAGCGGTTTGTCGCCGCGTAGGAGTAGTTGTAGAAAGAGACCAATGCCTTGGCTGAGAGTCCCTTGGTGATGAACTTCAGGCTTTGGTCAACGTTGAGGGAGGCGGTCATCCAGGACCTGTATTGCTCCTTGTAGCCACGGCTTAGCAATGCGTAAGGGTTGAGGTCGTTGGAGCCGGTGTCCCAAGTGTCGTTGTTACCGTACCTTACGAACGTGTCGCCATCCTCCGCCGGAAGAACGGCCGGGAATCGCACCGGATTCGCGCGCATAGTGTAGTAGAAGAGGTTGGACGTGGACTCGTAAGGGCTGTCCTGATACTGAAGCTGCATATTCAGTTTCATAGAGACCTTGGTCGTCTTGGTCGCCTGGGCCGTGACGTTGCTCTGGAACATATACTTCTTGTTGTTGAGGTTCACGTCCAGAAGTGCGTCCTTAGGCTCCTTGATGATACCGTTCTCATTGTAGATCGAGGCGTTGAGGAAGTAGTTGACCTTCTTTCCGCCGCCACGCAGCGAGACATTGAACCTCTGGTTCATAGCGAAGTCCTTGAACAGCATTCCGTACCAGTCGTTGTTCGGATAGACGTAAGGATCGAGATGGTTTCTGGTGCCCTCGATCTTCTCGCTGGAGTAGAACGGCACGTATGCCGCGCCGGACTGGCGGGCCACATTGTAGAGAGCCTCGTTGTAGAGTTCCATATACTGCACGCCGTCAGCGACCTCCTGAACCATTGTCGGCATAGAGATAGTGTTGTCAAACGACGCGCTGATGGCGATCTTCTCGGAGTTGCGTCCTTCCTTGGTGGTCACGATGAGCACACCGTTGGCACCTCTGGAACCGTAAAGGGCGGTCGCGGTCGCGTCCTTCAGGACGGACATCGACTCGATGGCCTCGGTCGGGATGTTGTTGAGCATCGAAGATGTGATCTCGACACCGTCAAGCACGATCAGCGCGCTGGAGTTGGCTCCGAACGTGGATATTCCTCGAATATAGAAGGCCGCGCCGTCGGCTCCCGGCTCACCCGAAGTCTGGCGGGCGATGAGTCCCGGAATATTTCCGGCGAACGAGGTCGTGAGGTTGGAGGAAGATGTCGCGAGATCCGCCGGCTTCACCGCCTGGACGGCACCCACGAGGGATTCCTTCTTCTGCGTACCGAATCCGACCACGACCGACTCTTCGAGGGCGTTGGCCTGGACGATCATCGTGACGAGGGTGAACAGATAGGTGTCAGCCACCTTGATCTCCTTTGTGTCGTATCCCATCATCTCGAAGACGACTGTCTCGGTGGTAGGGGAGACGGAGAACCTGTACTCTCCGTGCGCGTCCGTCGTCGCGATCTCCTTAGGGTTTTCCTTGGAATGGATCACGACCCCGGCCAATGGTGTGTCGCCGTCGGAACCGATGACGATACCGTTAAGTATCTTGTCCGCCTGCCCTGGCTTCGCGTTTTGCGCCAGCGTCGGAAGAACACCGAGGCAAAGCGTGACGGCAAGCGTGAATATCCTTTTGATTATCTTATTCATAAGCTTGAATTTTTTCTGGTGTTACTTCACGATCTGGATCTTGCCTTTCAATGCGGTCTTGGCTTTGATCTGCTCGGCTGTGAGCGGATTGTCGTAGAGCCGGGCGACCACGACGGTCCCGTTCCAGGATCCGTTGAACTTGGTCTCGCTGTTGTAGTTACCGGCGACACCCATACAATGCAGACCACTCTTGTGCTTGAGGGTCGTCACACCGACCGTGGCCTTGAGCTCGCCATCGACGTAGCACTTGATTGTCTCTTTGTCCCATACTCCGAACACGTGGTAGAGCTGCCCAGGCACAGCCTGAACGTGGCTCACGGCGAAGTTCCAGTTACCGTTGCCGTGCTGGATGAATTCGATCGAACCGTCGCGGGTGACCTTTGATCCGTCCCCGGCGTTGGTCTTCTCACCCGGCGCGCCGAGCATCAGTGCGAATCCTCCTGACTGCGTGGCTCCGAACGCCTTTGTCTCGACGTTGGTGTGCGCCGAAGGAATGGAGAACACAGACTCGATCGTGTACCCGTTGTTGAGCCTGCCCTCGAAAGCGGTATATTCACACTCCCAGAAAGCGTAGTCGGCCTTGTTGAATGCCTTGTTCTGGGCACGTGTCACTGACGGACCCCAGGCGGCATAGTCCTCGTAGAAGTTCATCGTGGCTCCCTTTGTCCAGGAATTGACTTTGTTCTTAAGAGGGGAGATGTCCTCGGCCGTGCCGTCCTCGCCGAACTTGAAATCCATCAGGTCGGCGGCAGCGTACTGGGTCAGGGTGATCACACCCTTGACATCCTTGTCTTCCTCTGAATCAGCGCAGACCGCTGAAATGAGGGCGGTTCTGTCCTGACTGTCCGGATTGGCCTCGACAATGAAATGAATCTTTCCGCCGGCTTTCGACACTTTCACCCAGGACTGGTCGGACTCGGCCGTCCAGTTCGTGACGTTGAGAAGATTTACCGAAAGGTCTCCTTCGGCCTCGTGCCCGTCCGAAATGATCTCTTTGGCGTCTATCGAGACGGCGAGGTTCTTCTGGGAAAGGTCAAGGACAGCGGACACACCTGGATCCTCGATGCAGGTGAAAGTGATCTCCGCCTTGTTTTTGGCGGCTGTCTCGGCGATAGGCTTGGCGTTGAGCACGACCTTGTCATCGCTTTGGGAGACGATCGAGATCCACTCGGCTCCGGCCGCGTCGATCTCGCATTTGAACGTGCCGTTAGTGCTGACGTTGACTGTTGTCTCTCCACCATTCTTAGGAAGCACATTGGAAAGGATCGTAGGCTCCAGGAAGAATCTCTGGAGCTGTGTCACCTGAAGCAATGCCTTCTGCTCGATGTTGTCGCAGACAAAAGCGACCTTGGCGGTTCTCGGAGAGGTCGCGTCATAGACGGTTGTCGTGAAATTGACCGTCGCGTTTCCTGTGCCGGTTGACGGTGAGACGGTCAGCCAGTCACAATCCTTAGGGATACGGATGTACCAATCCCCGTCAGCGGTGAAGGAAACTTGCTTTGTTTCGGAACGATTGCTGAAAGTAATGGCGCTCAGACCCATCTCATCAGCGTTTTCCAAACTCATCTTGGCTGGAACGCGTGTGGCTTCCTCTGATGCGCAGGAACATAGCGACAATGCGCTCCATCCTGCAAGGACAGCCGACAGCAGCAGCTTTGAAAAACTGATTTTCATAAGCAGTGAATCAATAAGTTATTAATAATTTGGTTGGTATGTCTTGTCAATTGTTCTACGGGAGTGATGTTTTCCCGTGTCCGTTCATAAACCAATACACAAATATATTGTTTTTTCCTGATTTTTATTTCTAAAAAAATGATAATTCTAAAAAGTGTTATATTTGCCATATAAAAGAGGAAAGGATGAGCTTTTTCAACAAGCCTCTGCCCGGCTATCTTCGCGGCAAGAACCAACTTATCTACACCGTGACATTCACGGCGTTGTTCTCCATCGTGTTCCTTCTGGTCAGCCTGCCGTTCTCGCACAACAGCTGGATGGCGCTCGGGAACTCCAGATTCTTCGTTTTCACGGTGCTTTTCGCGCTCGGCTCGCTGATGATCGTAATCCTCAGCAAATACATAATGTACAAGACCAGAAACAAGCTGAAGATGAATTTTCTGGGCTACATAACGTGGTGCGTCTGTGAGGTCATCGTGATCTGTCTGGCTTATTCATTCATCACCGTGCCGATCACAGGCATCGGGTGGGATCAGTTCCCGGCGACGCTGGGAAAGGCGTTGCTGTACGGAAACACTTCT
>CAVCRL010000088.1:0-10197 GCA_963604455.1 Lachnospiraceae bacterium
CGTTAGCAGTCTCATTGTCAAGCCAATATCACCTGCACTAATATCCTTTTCTATCAAATCTGTCTTAATTTTTATAGGCAATTCAAAATATAAACGTTTTTCATACTTTGATATAATTTCATACTTTAATTTTTCAGATAGATTAGATACAACGGATAGCTTCACAAAATTATGCAAAGATGCCAATTTATAATAACATTCAATAGATCCTGTAAAGAAAAACGTTGCTGAATCAGTTAACCATCCTAATAATTGTTCCTCTCCAGATAAAGCATCAATGTTATCCATAAAAAAAATATCTTTTCTTTCAGAAATTTTTTCCTGGAAAATCTTAAAAATCTCCAAATCCGAAATAGTTCCCGTATCGTAAACATAATTTTCAATTGAAGTATCACCCATTTCACATATCCACCTGATAAGTATATGCCTCACATCTTGACTGTGTGGAGTCATACCTATAAATGCAATATGCTTTTCATTATTTGTATTCACATACAATTGTGACAACAATGTACTTTTCCCAGTGTTACACGGTCCTGAAATATATATAGATGAACCAATTCCTTCAAAGTCACTAATACGGTTAATTGAATTAACAACAAATTGATCTGCTATAAATGAATTTGTCACACCATCTTGTTCCCACCATCTCAAATCATATAGCCTATCATCGCCTACCTCCCGATCAATAACGTTCGTCAAATGAGAAAAAACCAATTCAACAAAATTATCTAGTCCCTCAAAGTCTCCTATATCAGGGTTATATCTAAGGGTATATTCAACCCACTGTTCTTCACAAGAATGAGCTGATAAAGTGTTCTTTATTTTCTGAATTAACTTGAACCGTTTTTCTCTGGTCATACTCAAATGCCCCACATCTTGAGCATCATAATATCGATGGATTTGACCATTATCTATACCCAAGTATGACTCAGGTGAGCGATAGAAAAATAGACTATGATCAATATTCTCTCCATAATGCCCTATTGCACCATATAAGATTTCCATTTCTGTAACACTAACTTCGTCACAATCATCTAATAAGACTCTCCGATCTTCTGGCAACCTATAAATAACAGATTCTCTTTTTTCTTTTGAAGGAATCCATCCATACCTTTCTCCAAGGAGACCAATAAAGAATGGTCGAGCATCATCTATGCAACCAAAACAAACATTTAAGATTCTATCCTCCCTCATCCGTTCTTCAGTCATCTCCGTATTGATACCTGACCTTAAATCTATCACCTGGAAACTAATTCTGCGATTTGAGTATTTTTGATTTAGCTTATTAATTACTCTGAACTTTATGGCATCTCGTTCAGAATCCATATCTATAAATGTACTACTTATAAAAATTGAGTACCGTTTCCAACTAACATTATCCATAAAAAAAATTTGAAGGAAATCAATTATCACTCCCACAACTTCCGAATCACCCGAAGGGTCTCCATCGCAGAGTTGCGGTCATAAACCTTTTCTGATTCAGGAAGGTCTTCATAAGGGACCAGACAGGGATGACGCTTGTTCTTGTCATCTCTGACCTCTCCGTAAGTCCAGCCTTGGGAGATGCGGGTTTGGGCCCAAACCTCGTGGACATTTTTTGCAAGAGCCTCCGCAAGATCGTTCAGTTCATCCGGGAGGATTACGTCCGATGTGTCTAGAGGATGTGGAACGTATGTTCTATCCTTTGCTGAATTGTATGCGTCCTCTTTTTCAACGTCATTCCACACACCCTCTGAATATAACAACAAAGTAACCTTGATCACAAGCCAATCATAAAACTGCGTAGGAGCGTCAAGTTCGGAATAGGCGGATATGCACCTGTGGGTTTTCTTTAACTCATTGGTCACATTCCCTGGCTTATACCCCATCGCCACGTGAGAAGCCTCCCACCGGATATGTTCCCCAATTGCCAAATATTCAATAGTTTGGCATTCATTCTCACAGTCGCCTTTATAAAATGTATCAATATAAGGACCGTTGGGAATATTTTCAGATATTCTAACGGCCTCCGCCAGCATATTATCAGGCATCAAGGCAATTTTCGTGTGGGAATGAAGACAATTCGCATAGTCTTGACTCCTCTGTCTTATTCTTTTCAAGCGCTTAGCCTTGTCGGTAAATGGTGATTTTATCTCTTCTTCCCTTTGTTTCCAAACATTTATAGCAGAGACGCCATCACCACTTGCCGTAGCTTGTGAATATTCATTAAAGAAACATTCCGCTTGTTTATCCAATACCTTATCAGAGATGACATCCTGTCGCCAGATCTTCTCAGACTGTCCGAACGGGACTATACATTTTGATACACCATCGCTAATCGCATTGAGAGTCTCCATCAGAATCATATCCCTTCCTGACTGTTTTACCAATATTCTAAAATTCTTCGAGACATTCTTACAGCCAAGGTGATTGACAATGTCGCTGGCCAGTTCTAAATTACACCTGTCTTTACCAACACAGACAACTATATAGTTCGTATCCCCTAATTGTTCATCAAACTCGGACCAAAAGTCATTTGTTCCAATCTCATTATTATGATAATAAACGCCGTTTGTCTCCGACATTCCCGGATATGAGGTTTTATATCTTTCACAAATCTTATCCATTTGATTGTCAAAGATATGGCAAACAAATGGCACTTTCTTTTTATCCTTTCCCACAAATGCGCCATACTCATACAAAAGGGCCAAGACATCCTGTCCTGTCTCTCCGAAACCAAGGATCATAGACTTAAAGCCCGAATTGGAAACATATCCCAACCTATTGCCCTTGTCATCCTTGGGAATATTCACAAAATTTACAGGGAGATTGCTGTAATCGCCATCCTGTGGCCTTAGTATACTGCGAACAGCCAAAAATGATGAGTCAATGAATATGACTTCAGGTACAATCTTATTATCGGACTGCGCTTTATGACTGTACGTTTCCTCGATTATGACATTAATTCCCTCACGTCTGGCGTGGCAATATATTTTTCCACAAGTTGTGTTACAATTTTTCAACACGCTGAGACTTTTCAGGTTATCGTCCTCATTATCTGAAAGGAGATAAATAACACTTGCTGGTGTAAGCCATTTGTCCATATTCTTTAAACCGAGAGAACGGCAGACATCATCATACGCATCAATCAAAGATCTAGAGGATTTCAAAAAAATAGCCCGTCCGCTTGGAGTCATATCACGACATTGATCATAAGAAAAGACGTGCCGCAATTTTTCAATAACAGACATATTCTCACCGTCTCGACAATCCACAGGATATTCAACCACAATCACAACATCCTGCGGACGAGTGCGAACGGTATCTTCAATCAAAGCCATAGCATTATCACTCAAACCAAAGAATATGTGAATAGTCTGACCGTAAGAAGGCTTGTGAAACCTCAGCCATAATTTACTTCTGATCTGGCGGAAGAAATAATTATAAACCACAAAACCAGTAGTGATCAACGCCGCCACATATGTCAAAGTCAACAAGAACAGGCATATTGTCGAAATACACCCATCATAAGTCTCGCCTCCAATAAACAAATAATCCTGAAATCCATTGTCAAACATCTTGCATCCACCGACAAACATCTCTGCCGAAAAAAGAATAGACATCGCTAAGATTGTCAGCAGGTTCTCTATGCCACTTATTCTGAATAAGAGAAACATATATACAGCACATCCTAACACAAATACAGAAATACCACCTGTTAACAATGGTCGTCCCCACGGATCCTTCTTATTATTATTCAGAAGAACACGTAAATATAAGTACAAGGACAAAACACCCAGTAGCGCAATCAGAATCGAAAGAATGTAAGTTATCATACGACTAATATTCAATAACGGTTTGCTCTTGTTCAAAGATACGGCATTAAATCGTTAAACGCAAATCTTCAACACAAATAATTACTCAACAAACAAACAATCAAATAAACTATCTAGACTGGTCATAAAACTTATAATCAGACATCTGAGAACATTATCACCTTTACGCTGATTATCGCAAAATAATCTGCGCAAGGCCACCAAAACAGCCCCTCTTCCGCAGAAAATCGTTCGATAATTTGCGCAAGAGTGGCAAAAAGGGTGTCGTTGCGCAGAAAATCGATATCACGCAGGGCGGCAAGGAAGGAGAAGAGCCTTACTTTCGTTTACTTATGGTATAAAACATCTCTGAAGCAATAAGGCTACATTTTGCTGCCGCCGTGAGACTTTTCAACGTTGACAGGAGCAAAAACGTGACAAAATGTTCCTTCGTTCGAGCGGTTATATCCAGAAATCAGTCGGAACACAAAAAGCCTCTTTCGTGTACCGAACAGAGTTCCGAGCATATTCTGTACATAAAAAGTCTCTTTTACGTACAAAACAGCAACTGAAAACTACAAAACAAGTTCAAGGTCGATGACATCGAGCCAGCGGTCGAATTTGCGGCCGACCTCGGAGAATCTTGAGACTTGGCGGAAGCCGAGGCGGTGGTGGAAGCGGAGGCTGGGGAGGTTGTCGGCGGTGATGCAGGCGATGAGGGTATGGTAGCCCTGGCGGCATTCATCGATCAGATGGGTCATCAGAAGCTGGCCGATTCCTTTATGACAGGCTTCGGGAGCAAGATAGACGGTGGTCTCAAGGGTCTTTGAATATGCCTCACGCTCCTTCCAGAGGTGGGCATAGCAATAGCCAAGGAGCTCACCATCATATTCATAGACAAAATACGGGAAGGCGGAGGAGATAGAATCAATACGACCACGCATCACCTCAACAGAGACTGGTTCCGTCTCGAAGGTAATGGTCGTGTCCGCAATGTACTTATTATAAATGGCCGCGATTCGCCCGGCGTCAGCCAAAGTCACCGGCCTTAGAAGTCCGTTCATATTCAGAAATTTTCCGAAAGATAACGAAAAAAGGGAAATACAAAAAAAACAGGACAGGCCGTCGGGTACAAACCATCCCGAATCCACGAAAAGGCACAAAAAAAGGCCGGCCAACAGGCCAGCCTAAAGTTTCTTCTTGCAGAACCAGCTTGGTCTACAGGCTCTTGACCCATTCATCAACGGTCTTCTGGCTGGCTCCGTTCAGGAGTTTGCCGGTCTTGAAATTGACTTCCGGATATTGCTTTCCGAGCACCTTGAGGGAATTCTGGATTCCGCTGCCGCCAGAGGTCATAAACAGGATCACGGTCTTGCCTTTCAGGCCGTAAGCCTCGATGAAGGTGTTGATGATTCTCGGAGCGCCGTTCCACCAGTTCGGGAAACCAAGGTAAACGACATCGTAGGCATCCAGATTCTCCTTGGTCTTCACAAATGCGGGACGTGAGGACGGGTCTGCGTTCTCCTTGCAGCAGCGTGAAGTCTCGACGGTCCAGTCGAGATCCTCGGCGGAATATTCAGCCTCCGGGGTGATCTTGTAGAGCTCTCCGCCCGTAGCGGTGGCGATCTTCTTCGCCAGAGACTCGGTCGTTCCGGTGGCGGAGAAATAAGCCACAAGTGTCTTGTTTTCAGTCATATTCTTTTTCTCCTTCTTTTGTCCGCAGGCTGTGACGGTGATTAGTCCCATGGCCACAACCGCGATGATAAAAACAATTCTTTTCATAATGTTATCTGGTTTTGATTATTTCTCGCAAGCGGCATATTGCTCGTCCGTGACAGGCTCAAGCCACTCATTGCTGGATTCTCCTCCGGTGGCTACGTGGGTGGCGATGTGCTGGAACCAGCTGTCCTTTGTCGCTCCGTGCCAATGCTTTACGCCTTCCGGAATGTCAACCACATCCCCTGCCTTCAGCTTGATGGCCGGCTTGCCCCATTCCTGGTACCAGCCTTCACCGCCGACGCAGATCAGGATCTGTCTTGCTCCGTGATGAATATGCCAGTTGTTGCGGCAGCCTGGCTCGAAGGTCACATTGGACATCGGCAGAACAGTGGACTCGCCCTCAGTCAGATTCACAGGCTTCAAAGGAGCCAGGAAACTGTTCCCGATAAAGTACTGGGCATAGGCGCTGTTAGGCTGTCCCTTAGGGAAATCCATATCGGTGAACGGCCGCTGTTCCGTGAACTCCTCACCGAAGACCTTCGCGATGGCCTGCGAAGCCCTGTAAGCCTCTTTCGCTCCAACCTTTTCTGCAAGAACGGCAGGAATGGCGTGGATCTCATCATCCTTCAACCCCATATTCCTTGAACCGGCGACGTGCGAGCCAAGCTGCGGAGCAAGTCCCTCGATCGAAGCCAGCGCGCTGATTGTCGCCAACTCCCTTTCAGCCCAAGTCAAAACATCTCTTGCGAATATGTCGCCGAAGAGGTGAGCCTTGAGGTAGTAGTCTTCAGCCGGGCAGAAGGCGTAGTTAAAAGGCTTGCCGGTCAACTGGGACTGGACCTTTGTTCCGACCTTGAGAGCATCGAAGTTCTCAGGAATCGGAGAGGCCTCCGGGCCGATCTCGGTCTGCTTTCCGTCAGCGGTTCTCTGATCCAGAACCTTCTGAAGGGTTCCGAGTCCGTTCAGGGAGCGAGGGAATCCGGTGTAGGCGTACAGATGGGAGAGGATCTCCTTCACTTGATTGACTGTAAGCCCGTTATCAAGACCGTACTCTATGCTTGAGGCCAGTCCGGCAAGGTCGCCGCGAGCCTCATTGGCAGCTATTGCCACAATGGCCTGCTGCCTGTCAGTTAATGTTTCTTTCTGTGCCATAAGATTAACGCTTGTCATTAGAATGCCTGTGAATATCAAGGCTAAAGTCCTGAGTTTCATATTTGTTTAAATGCTATGTATGTCTTCCAAAGGATCAGGATTGTTGGCGGCGGTACTCGCTCGGGGTCATCCCGGAGTGCTTCTTGAAGAACCTCACAAAGTGCTGCGGATAGAGGAAGCCCAGCGAGGCGGCCACTTCCTTGACGGAGAGCTCCGGAGAGGCGAGCTGACGCTTGGCGTAACTGAACAGACGGACTGCGATATATTCCTGAGCAGTCTTTCCGGTCTCGGCCTTGACCATATCCCCGAAGTAGTTCGGAGAGAGAAACACCTTGTCGGCGAAGTATTTGACTGTCGGAAGGCCTTCGGTCTCGGCCTTGCCGGAGGCTATATATTCATCGACCAGTTTCTCGAATTTGGCGATCGCGCCGAGGTTCAGGTCCTGCCTTGTGACAAACTGCCTTTCGTAGAAGCGGAGGCAATAGTCCAGAATCAGTTCTATATTCGTGGTAATGAGACCCTTGGTGTGGCGGTCGATCGGATTCTGGAGTTCCTTCCTGACAATCGCCATACAGTCCGTGATGATCTTGCGCTCGTCTTCGGAGAGGTGCAGGGCCTCGTTGGAGGCGTAGGAGAAGAACGTGTAGTCCTTCATCTTGCGCTCAAGCGATGTTCCGTGCAGGAAGTCCGGATGAAACAGGATTCCCTTTGCCTTTTTCGGGACACCGGCCACAGACTCATATCCCACTACCTGATCCGGTGCGATGCTAACAATCGTCTGACCGTCAAAGTCGTACTTGGTCTTGCCGTAGTTGATGACGCACCCCTTGGTCTCCTTCAAAAACAATGAATAGAATCCCATCGTATGCCGCCCGGGAATGAACTTGCTGTTGCTCTCGTTGAACTCCACGTAGGCGACCAGCGGATGCATAGTCTTGAAGCCGTACATATTGTTGTACTGCTCAATGGTCTCTATCTTGTAAACGTCTTCCATATTCATTCAATTTCCGACCGCAATTTATGCAAAACTCGGACAATTTCCACCACCTCCCGCCAAGGAAGTGTAATCTTGGTACTTATTTCCGTAAGAATGGTAGTTGTCCCGCACAACCGTCAGAGGTTGAAGAAATATGCGGCGTTGGAAGTGGTGACGGAATAGGCGTACTGGGAGACGGGGAATCCGAAATATGATGACTGGGTGTTTCTCATCGCGGCATAGTAAGGCACACCCACGTGAATATAATATCTGCCGTTTCTGGTGTGGATACTTACCGATCGGTGACTTGCGGACGACGTGCCGTAGCCGGTCGTGACCACATAGGCATTCACGCTGCTGGCCGAAATGTAACCATTCACGGATGTGGTGGTGCTCGACACTACCGTGGTGTTTGTGTACAGTGTCCCTGGAACGGCCATATTATCACTCACTGTCATCTGAGGTGTCAAGGCCGCATAATAGCAGGCACCCGCCGCGGTGCTGAGAAGGTTCATCAGACTGCCGAAAAATGTCTGTCTTTCGGCTTTTTGCTCCGGTACTGACGCCTGTGTGATAGAGTTTTCCACCGAACCGACGTAACTATCGCCGGAAGCCGGACGAACTCTTTTACCGTCTGCGTCCAGATACATCTCAAACGATGAGCCGTTCACTGAAGTATAGAACGCGCCTTGCTGTTTGATCACGAAATCGAACTCCGCCGGGACCAACTCATTGCCATCAACAGACCAGGCTCCGCTCTTGCCATCCTTGTCAACGCTGAACCAGCTGTCATCCATCAGATAGACGTTATCATACCGCACCGGAACCAGCAGATGGCCGTCAAGGGCGCAGACACCCTTCCTCTCATTCCGATCCTCAACAATGAAGCAGTTCCAAGGGCCGACAAGCCGCGCCCTGTGATATTCATTAAAAAGTTTTGACTCAACAGCATATACGGCGGATTCCTTCATATCGGTGTTGCCGTCCAGGCGTATTCCCGTGTTGCGGGTCACATCGTCCTTCACGAAAGAATAAAAGTAATTATTGAGGCAGAAAAGGCTCGAATATTCCGGATTCACAAGGACTTCACCCTTTTTGCCGACCGCTCCTTCTTTCCCGCCTTTCTCGACAATGAAACACTTCCCTTCATCTGAATATCTGACATAATCGTACTCCGCGGGGGCTACGACAGTGCCGTCATTCAGTTCTATTCCGTGAATATTCCCGACATTCACATCAATCCAAACAGTGCCGTCCGATTCCTTCTTCTCGGTCTTGAGCACGGTCTTGCCATCCACAACCTGCGAAGTGGTGTGGGACTTGACAAACACACCGAGACGATGGCTGTTCCCCTCAAAATCATATCCGACCAATTCGCCTGACACGGCATCCCTGTTCACCTTCTTGTACTTGAAATCAACAAGAAGTTTCCCGTCCATATCAACCGCGCCGTACTTGCCGTTCCTGCTGACGGAAAAATATTCAGGCATCACAATGACATCCTCATACTCTCCCGGACTGAAAACAACCGTTCCGTCAGGGCCGCACAAGCCAACACGCCAGTCTCTGTCATAAACGACAAACCTGTCATTCATAGCGTCGTACGAAACCAGATAGTATTCCTTTTCCAGTTCACGCTTAACATTGCTGTCCTGCGCGTTGCAGATGCCGGATAATAACATCATCGCCAAGACCGGCCAAAATCCTTTAATTATGTGGTTGGATATAATATTCATCGGTTATTCTCTGAAAGATGGGACTTACTGCCCAAGAAGGGCTACAGAGCTGCCGTGCGGGCGGCGACGGCAGCGGCGGCCTCGGCGAAATCCTCACCGGAAGAGGCGTAAAGGACTCCACGGGAGGAGTTTATCAGAAGGCCACCTTTGGAGTTGGATCCGTTGGCGATCACTTCCTCGGCGCTTCCGCCTTGCGCTCCTACACCCGGCACAAGGAAGAAATTGTCCGGGCAGAACTGTCTGATCACCTTCAGTTTATCCGCCTTGGTGGCACCTACGACGAACATCATATTCTCCGGCGTGGAGATTTCCATCATCTTTTCCATAACCACTTGATAGAGAGGCCTGCTGCCTTTCTCGGCAGTCTGGAAATCGACAGAGGACGGGTTGGAGGACAGAGCCACGACAATGGCGTAGCGGCCAGTATATTCAAGGAAAGGGGTTACTGTCTCGCTGCCCATATAAGGGGAAAGGGTGACGGCGTCGAAGTCGAAGGTCTCGAAAAGGCTCTTGGCGTACATTCTGGCGGTGTTGCCGATGTCTCCCCTCTTCGCGTCCGCGATGATGAACTGCTCCGGATGGTTTGAACGAATATAATCGACCGTCTTGTCGAGAATGGCCATTCCGTCCACTCCGAGGCACTCGTAGAAAGCGAGATTCGGCTTGAAGGCGATGCAATGCGGGGAGGTCGCGTCAATGATGCGCTTGTTGAACTCCAGCACGGCCTCGCCGACAGTTCTGCCGGTCTTCACGCACTCCGGAATCTTGGCGAAATCGGTGTCAAGGCCGACGCAGAGCATCGAACCTTTTTTCTTTA
>CAVCRL010000089.1:0-10177 GCA_963604455.1 Lachnospiraceae bacterium
ATTTCCCGTCGATCTCCTTGACGGCGTTCGGGAATCTATAGACTTCCTCTGAAGTAAGCTTATCGTTTTCGACAGTTCCGATGATGGCTCTGCCGCTCGTTGCTCCGAGATCAAATGCTAGAAATTTCATAAATTACGTGGCTTTTTTGTGCATTACAAATTTTGTTTTTTTTCGCTGTTTTACCGCTGAATATTTTGATATTATAACTTGGAAATTTGATTGGGAATTATTTTTTGCTATATTTGTGACGCACAATTAGTAACAAAAGGTCCGCAAACTATGGCTTCGGTTCATCTCAAATATTTGGCGGTTAACCCTGTTGACCTTAAGTGGGGAACTGCCGTCAACTCGGTGGGATTTCAGGAGATCGCTCCCGGAATGGACTATCCGCCTCGCAACCATCCGTCGCGCTATGTGTTTTCCGTCGCCAGCGGAAGGATTCTTCAGGAATATCAGCTCCTTTACATAACAGAGGGCAAGGGCAGGTTTTCCTGCGAGACTTTGGGACGGTCGAAGTCAATCCCGGTCAAAGGCGGGATGATGTTCCTGCTTTTCCCTGGCGAGTGGCATTCCTACTACCCTGACAAATCTACTGGGTGGAAGGAATATTGGATCGGCTTCAACGGGGAGTTCATCGACAATCTGATCAGGCAGGGCTTTTTCTCGAAGGACAGGCCGCTGTTCAAGGTGAATATCCACGAGGACATAGTGAACCTCTACACTTCGGCGATCAACGCTGCCGTTGCCCAGGAGTCTGGCTTCCAGCAGGTTCTGGCGGGCATAGTGGACCGACTGCTCAGCCTCGCGTATTTCTACGACAGGAACTCGCAGTTCCAGGAGTCGGACACGGCGAACAAGATCAGTCAGGCGAAGGTGATGATCCACAGCCATTATATGACGATCTCTCCGGAGGAGGTGGCGGCGAAGCTGTGCCTGAGCTATTCCTCTTTCCGCAAGACTTTCAAGGAATATACCGGATTCTCGCCGGCGAGGTTCATCAACGAGGTGCGGATGAGCAAGGCCAAGGAGCTGCTGACCAACACGACGATGAGCATCAAAGAGGTGGCCTACAATGTGGGCTACAACAATCACGATTATTTCTTCACCGCCTTCCGCCATATGACCGGCCAGACCCCCGCCGAATATCGCAACGCCACCCAGGTCGCCAAGTTGTGACCTTTCCGGTCTAAACAGATGTGATGGAAAATAATTTGCTTTGTATTACAAAATGTTATACATTTGCGAACAAAGTGATATATGATGGAAGCAATAGCAACACGGGAGAATGTAAAAAAGTTGACTGCATTCAGGCTGAATGCCAATCTGGTCGCCCGTCTCAAGGTTTTGGCAAAAAAAGATAACCGCAGTCTCAACAATTATGTAGAGAATGTTCTTATGTCCGTAGCCTACAATGAGCCTAATGAGACAACAAAAGCTGCCTTGAAGGAGGCCGAAGAAAGTAAAAACCTCGAAGAGTTCGACTTGGATGCTTTTAAGAAATATGTAGCCTCATTGTAGTATGTGGAAATTTGTTCAGACAACCCAATTCAAGAAAGACTACAGGAAATATGCGAATAATAAGAAGAAATTATTGGCATTGCGGTCCGTTCTTACACATCTGTCTGATACAGGTATGGTCCCTGAAAAATACCGGCCACATCCTTTGTCCGGCAATTATAGAGGCGCACTTGAATGTCACATTGAGAATGACTTCCTGTTGATATGGGTTGATGAAAGTGAACAAATCATCAAACTCGTCCGTCTTGGAAGCCATTCGGAACTTTTCGGATAATGATCACATCCGGAATCTCCTATCTTTCTTTTTGGATCAGAACCGACAATGTCACGCGCCAAAGTTGATGAATGTGAATCAGGAATGTCGCCCACTGTTCGGCCACAGTTTTCTACCCCTAACTAAAACTGATGTCTTTTCCTTGTTGGTACACCAGAAGTGCGTTTCCTGTACCAACGGCATCTCTCAGTCCATTTGGTACACCAGAAGTACGCTTCCTGTACCAATGGTGCGCCCCGGTATATTCGGTGCATACAAAGCCTCCTCACGTACATTCTCTGTCCTATGGTACAATAGGAGACCGTTCTTCCAGGTATGAAAAGTTATTCGCACCTAAAACAACATTCGCTTGATAACTAACGACTTGGCGTTTAGGTATGAATATATTCGCACACCTATGAGTCATCAGCCCCGGTACAGAACGTTCTATTGGTGTTCCGAACTTCCTGGTGCGAGAAACCATACGCACCTGAAACACCATTAGCCTGATAACTACCGAGTTGGTGTTCCAGGTGTGAATATATTCGCATACCTAAGAGTCGGTGCCTCCGGTGCAGGGCGTTCTGTTGGTGTTCCGGACTCCCAGGTGCGAGTAACTATACGCATCTGGAATAGCATTCGCTTGATAGCTAATGAGTTGGCACTCCAGGTGTGAATATATTCGCATACCTGAGCGTTATGGCAAATTATGGGATATTATGGGAGGCTGAGCCTTAGATCCGCACAATATTATGTCTGGGTGGTCTTGAAGACGCTATATACCATTAACAGACACAGTTACCTTAGCGGGTTTTCTTGTATACCCGCAATCGCTTGGATGTCGGCACGATACGGAGGAAGGTAGTCAACTTGTATATATTCCCCTTTATAAAGATTATTGTTCAGTAATGATCCGAACCGGGCCGAGGAGGCCGGAGGGGAGGAGTTTGTCGGTGGACTTGTAGAAGCGGCGGATGGCGGTGACGGGGTGTTTCTCGCCTGGTTGCACATCGCCGATCATACGGTTGCGCCAAACGTTGGTGACCTTGATCTCCAATAGATTGTCTCCTTCTTTGAGGAGCGGCTTTATGTCGGCGGTTCTGAACGGGGCCTTCCAGAGGACACCGGCTGGGGTTCCGTTGATGGAAAGGTCGGCGATGTTCTTCACGACACCAAGATCAATAAATATCCTTGCGCTGGATGCCAGTTGGGTGGAGTCGATCGTCACTGTGGTCTTGTAGATAGCTGTGCCGGAGAAATACTTCACGACAGGGTTCTCTTTCCTTGTCCAGGACACCAGTTCCGGGAACTCCTCGTCGGCGGTGCCACCATTCTTCTGGTCGAAATGCACCTGCCAGGTGGAGATGATTGTTTGGATTGATGTCGCTTCGGCAGGCTCAGCGACCAGTATATGTTGGTCACTGAGCTTGTCGAAGTGACCGGTGCTTGCCAGTGAGTCAACCGCATACTGGGCCAAAGAGTCTGTCGTATAGACAAACACAGTGTCGATGGTCACCTTGATCTGCGGCCTGTTCGACAGCACGATGAACCTTGCGTCGGCGGAGAGCAGCGGAAGCGAGACGGTGGAACGGCCGTTCTCGTTCTTAATCCCTGCATCCGTAACCTCCCCGTTTTCAGGATTGAATATGGCAGCGAACTTCCCGCCGTCCCGGAAACTGAGCTCCACATTGGAATCCTTTCCGGAGAAGTTTCTCACCCAGTAGATCTGGGTGCTGTCAGGTAGGGTTCTGTGAACGTATTTAAAGTCCCCGTAACTGTCAGGAGCGTTCGCCGGTGCCTCGACAGCATCTTCCTGGTCACTGAGCGGCACGTCACGGTCACTGAGTTTGTCGAAGTGACCGGCGGAGCCAGCAGTCGTTTCGAAAGGCTCAGCGACCGGTGAAGTCACCGTAGCCTTGAAATCCGGCTGAATCCCACTGCGCCTCAGGCAGTCTTCAAGCCCTTTGGCGAACACATTCTTCCTGCGTGAATGCCAAATATCATCCACAATCGAGGCGAAAGCCCTGTCGTCAGCCTTGAGCCCCGCGCAACTCTTTGGCTCCTTGCCGCAGATGATCACCCCCGCGTCAGCGAACTCCTTGATCTTTTTAAGAATATCCAAGGACATCACCTCGCAGTTCCTGTCCAGCCACAGGACCCTGTAGCGTGCTCCCGACGGAGCAATGAGAGTCCCGTTCTCTACCTTGATCCCGGACCTGAGCACGGTCGGATTCGCAAAATCGTAGTTGTACCCGTCCGGAACCTGCGGAAGGCTGCTGAAAGCCTGTCCACCATAGAGTCCCGTGATATTCAAGTCCTCTCCATAGTATAGTAATATGTCGGCGACGGAGTTCCCTTGCTGGAGCATCGAACTTGAGCGGGCAAGGTAATCGGTCAGCACCCAGGCATATTCACCCCACGTCTCGTTCCGGTGCAGCCACTGCCCGTAGCGGAAGAGCTGGAGGCCCGGGAGATATTGGTCGTTCGGCTGCGAGGCGGACTCGTGGATCACGAACCTGTTGACCCCGGCGCTGAGCCCCACATCGGCGATATACTTCATATTCTCAGGGCAATATGTGTACGCCCTTCCCTCGTCCCCGTTCACGGAGAAGGATTCCGCGGCCACGAGCCGTTGCCCGTAAATGTGTGACACTGAGGCTGATTCCCTGATGTCGCAGATCGCTGACGGCACGGCTGATCCGGTCGGAGTGTTCTCCATCCAGAACGCCGCCATAGGAATCGTGGCCTTGATCTTAGGATCCATTCCGTCACCGGTGTAGGCACGGCTTCCCTCGTGGGATTCCGTGTAGCGGCCCGCAAGGTCATATTCGTTGACTATCTCATTGATTCTGTCGTAGTTCTCGCAGAACAGTTCGCCGAGAGTGCGGCGCCAGTCCCAGAGGAAACGTTCGCTCATCTGGGAACTGCCTATGATCTCGCCCGCGAGCACCGGAAGCCACGGCAGCAGATCGTAGCCACGGCGCGCCTTGAACTCCTCGGCGAGCTTCGGGGTCCAGGTATATGCTCCGGCCTCGTAGCTGTCAACCAGCAGATAGCGGATGCCTTTTTCGCCGAGCATCCCGTCGGCCGCCTCCTTATAAAGATCGAGATAGGTGCGGAAATATCTCATCCAGGCATCCGGATCAAGCTTGTCAACCTCCAGTCCTGTCGCTTCCGGAGATGCCGGGTGGTTGATCTTTCCGGTGATGGACCATCCGAAGCGGTAGATTCTCCATCGACCCGCCGGCAGCGAGCACTCCAGTTTCCCGTCGGCGGTCATCTTCCCGGTGAGGTCGATGATGTCCGAGGTCCTGATCGCGTCCTTTGAATACGGTGTGTGGTATTTCCAGAAATCGTGGATGATTCCGAATCCGCCAAGTTCCTGGCTGTGATTGATTTTCATTACTGTGAACAGCTCCAGCGACTCCAACTTCTCGCCTTTGACCCTGAAGAATTGGGCGCAGGTAGGCGGAACATTCACGGTCAGGTATGGCAGCACGGTCGGCTCTATGTCGCAGACCTTCCGCCATTTCAACCCATCGTCACTGCATTCGAGAATATTCCGGCATTCCGGTTTCCCGGTTCTCGGCCTGTCGCCCATAGCCATTGTCTTTAATGTCAATGACTTGATTGTCTGCGGCTTCCGGAACTCGACGCTGATTGTGGATTCGCTCTTGCTGACCTGCGCTCCGAGCGCGTTCATCGACTTGTCTGAATATGGCAGCCTGACGGCGAGGACGTACAGATCCTTTCCATAGGGCTCTATCTTGATGCGGTCGTTGTCCGTGTGATAGTCTTGGTATGGGCCGACAACATTGTAGAGGTCAGGAAGTTGCACGGAAATCTTGCCACCTCTGGTGTCGATTGACCTCCATTCGAGTTTCTTGATCGCATCCTCAGGCTTCACCCACGTTCCGCCGGTCGAGCTCCATCCAGGCGCGCTTGCGATGGTGACATCCATATCCAGCGAGTCGGCCAGATTCAGCGCGAACCGGAAAGCGTCTTTCCAGCCGTCGCTGAGATAGGGGAGTTTGACCTTGGCCGCTCTCGGCATATTCACTCCGCCCGCGTCGAACTGGTGGAAGCCTCCGATCCCGTTGCGCTTCATCCATTCGATGTCCTTGCGGATGCCTTCCTTGGAGACGTTTCCGTCCATCCAGTGCCACCAAACCTGTGGTCTCGCATCCTTCGGCGGTGTCTGGAAAGACATTACAAGCGCGGATGTGTCTGCCTTTCTGATCAATGAATATGTCTGTGTGGAGTCCGTGTCCGGAGTGGCTGACATCGGGTGTGCCAGCAGAAGTGTCAGTGTCGTGAGTGTTATGCCGATCTTCATATTCCTTAATTAATAATATTCAAAGATAGGCATCACTTCCCATTATTTCAAGGTTTTTGGATTTTGGCAGTGCGAAGAATTTGGGGCAACCTTTAAAAACTGATGCTTTGTGTTTGATTTTTGGCAAAATTGTCAAAATATTCGAAAGAAAAGTCAATTTGGCACTGATAATGCATAAAGGTGACAAAGAGTTAATTGGTTCTAATAGGATTTTATCTTTCTAATCTATTAGCCTATGGGGACTGTTTATCATACGTTTTATTCATAATTAGGTTTGTATTAAGTGGGAAAGGTCGGAGCTGTGAAGTTCCGGCCTTTTTTGATTCATCAAAAAAGGCCGGAACTTCGTTCCTAATTCAACCCCCAGTCACTATCGTGACAGCCCCAAGGGGGCACTGGTGACCGGATTCCCCAGACCCCTTGCGTCGCTCCGCTCCGGGCGGTTTGGCAAAAAGGCCGGAACTTTGTTCCTTGTTCAACCCCCAGTCACTATCGTGACAGCCCCGAGGGGCACTGGGGACCGGATTCCCCAGACCCCTTGCGTCGCTTCGCTCCGTGCGGTTTGGCAAAAAAGGCCGGAACAGGTTCCTTATTCAACCCCCAGTCGCTTTCGCGACAGAACCGCTAATAGTTCTTGAGCTTCTTGGTGATGTCGATGTCGTAATAGCTGCCGACGAAATCGTGGAACTCCTTCTTCATATCCTCCAGAATTTCAGGCTTCTCGGCGGCGATGTCGTTTTGCTGCCCTCTGTCGTTGACGACATCGAACAGAACATAGTCCGGAACATTTCCAAGATCAACCTTTTTCGTCTTTCTGTAAGCAGGACCGTAGTATGGCGGAATCATAATATAGTTTCCCTTTCTCATCGCCAGGCGGCTCTTTGCCTCCACGATCAACGACTCACGTCCCTTGCCCTTGCCGAGGAACGCGTTCAGATGGTTCTGTGAATCAAGGCTGTCAGGAGTCTCGGCCCCGATCAACGACGCCAGAGACGCATAGTAGTCAAGCTGTGACACGAGTTCGTTAGAGACCATCCTGTGGGTATGGCCTTTCCACCATATTATCATCGGCACGTGCGCACCACCGTCATAGAGGCTGTATTTGCCTCCGCGGAGTTTTCCGTAGGCGTCGTGGTCATCCCTGTGCTCGTAAGCCTGATCGACATAACCATCCTGAAGTACAGGACCATTGTCCGAGGTGAAAATCACAAGCGTGTTGTCGAGGATGCCCTTTTGCCTCAGGTAGTTGATGACCTCGCCGACACACCAGTCGGCCTCCACCACAGCGTCTCCTCTCGGCCCGAGAGCGGTCGCCCCGACAAACCTCTGGTTAGGAGTGCGCGGAACGTGAGGCTGATGAAGGCCATAATAGAGGAAGAACGGCTTGCTTTCGTCACGAGTGTCGATGTAGTTCTTCACCTTGTCCACGAAATAGTCCGCCATATCCTCATCCACCCAGAGGGCTTTCTTGCCTCCGCGCATATAGCCGATGCGTGGTATCCCGTTGATGATGGCCTCGTTGTGATGATGATCCCACATCATCCGGATCATATCCAGATCTTTCTTTCCGTCAGGCTCTCCCGGAAAGTTATGCTCGTAACTTACCTCGATAGGGTCGTTGGGATCAAGATTCAGCACGTCACCGTTTTCCACATAGACGGTCGGAACCCTGTCGTTGGTGGCGGCGATGAGGCAGGAATAGTCAAAGCCTATGTCATTGGCGCAAGGGCTAATGTGCTTGTTCCAGTCCAGATTACCGTTGCCCATTCCAAGATGCCATTTGCCGATCGCTCCGGTCTGGTAGCCGTTGGCCTGCATCATTTTCGGAATCGTTGGCATTTCCGTGGATATGATCAATGGAGCGTCTCCCGGAAGGATCTTGGCGTCTGTGTTTCTCCACGGATAAGCTCCGGTAAGGAGGCCGTAGCGGCTCGGGGTTGATGTCGCCGAGGTCGCGTACGCATTGTTGAACAGTACCCCTTCCGCCGCCAGTGAGTCAATGTGTGGTGTCGGGATCGAACCGTATCCGTAGGCGTTCACGTCTCCAATTCCCAAATCATCGGCGATGATGAGCAGGATATTCGGTTTCTGAGGTTCTTGCTTCGCGTCCGCGCAGGCTCCAGCCACAACCGGAAGCGCCGCAAGCCCGATAATTGATTTCGTTTTCATTGTATTATTTGTTTATTGTGGTCAGGCAATATGGGCCGGAATAAATTACGGTTCCATTACTGAACAGAGTCTGGAGTTCAGGTGTCCGCTCCAGGCGGGACACACTGGTGATGATTGTCAGAGGCTTGTCGGAGGCCGAGGCTGCTTCGATAAGACGTCCCGGCTCTTTGCCGTAGTCAGTGATCTGACGGCCTATGTAAGCGTCGATGTTCTCTGGCCTGTGCAGGAAAACCGTCGCGACATCAGTGCCTTCGGGAACCTTCGAGCAGATGGAGCCGTAGCCGATGTACGGATTGATGTCCTTGACGACCGCCGAAGCGGAAAACACCGCCAGGAAAAGACTCGCTCCCAAAAGGAGGGCGGGAATATTCCAGACCTTCCGTTTGAGCAGGAACCATATTCCCAGAATATTCGCCAAAGTAAGAAGGATTATGCCGTTGATTATCGGGGCTTCGAGGGCGAAAGGATATTCATTCAAAAGATCATTGAGGGCCGGGATTTTGATGGCCCCGAAAAGAACCGTCAATGCGGCCAAGCCAATGACTGTGAATATGATCGAGAATATTCCTGCACCCCATCGCATCCATCCCCGCTCCCCGATGCGGTCAAGCACGATGGGGAACAGATAGACGCAGAACGGGAAGACCGGAATGAGGTAGATCGGTAGTTTGGAACTGAACGAGGAGAGCATCGCGACCGTGGAGATGATCGTGCAGAGGAAAAGAACCTCCAAGTCAGAACGTTGGCTTTTTCCCCGAACCGGCAGCAGCGAGGCGACGAACGATTCAATCAACAGCAGGCAGTACGGCGCCAGACACCAGATAATAGCCACGAGATAGAACCAGAACGGCTTTGCGTGTGTGAAAGCGTTGACGGCGCGACCTACGGTCTGTTTGACCAAAAGGTTGTTGATGTACTCCGATCCGCCCTCGATCCAGACACAGCCAATCCAAAGGGCGGCGAGTCCGGCGATGATGCCCCAGGTCTTGAGACCCAAGTACTTGCCGAACCCTTTCCAGTCCCGTTTCACGGCGAGGAACACGGCTATGGACAGCGGCGGCATCAGAAGCCCCACCGGACCCTTTGTGAAAAGGGCGAGGAATATCCAGACCGGTAGCATCACAGAATCCGATTTCCGCGCTCCGTCCCCGGTGTACATCCTGTAGAACGTCCAGAGAGCCAGCACAATGAACATACACATCAGCATGTCCATCCTCAGGACGATCATCGTTCCGAGGAACATAACGCAGGTCAGCGTCATTCCGGCCAGAGCCATCCTGTCCATCGCTGACTTGCCTTTCATCACCCACTTGTCCATTATCGCAGCGATGACGAACGCCGGAATCAACGAGAACATCGACAACGCAAGGCAGCTGTGATGCCCGAATAACAGCCTACACAGCATCACGATCCAGAAATAGAGCGGCGGCTTGTCGGCGTAGGCCAGCCCGTGGTTGTAGAAAGCGAATATATGTCCGTCCGCAAGGGCCTCGTTCGCTATGCTGAGGTACCTCAGCTCATTGGAGGGCGTGAAATCCCTCGTCAACATCACCGGGAAAAGGCAGACGAAAGTGAAGGCGAATACCGTCATCATCGGATGGCGTGTGAATATGTTGCCCTTTCCTGTCTGTGAAGTTTTATTTTTCATCTGTAGATTCTTTTTTGCCTGATCCCAGGATCAGATTCCTTATGTAAACGACGAAACCGAACACCTGACCGAGAATCAGCACAGGATCGAGCCTGATGATTCCGTAGATGATGATCATTCCGGACCCCACGATGCTGATGACCCAGAATCCCTTCGGAAGCACGGACGTGTGCCTGCGGTGCGAGAACACGAACTGGTAGACGAACCGCAGCGTGAACATCAACTGACCCGTTGACCCGAACACCACGAGCC
>CAVCRL010000090.1:0-10137 GCA_963604455.1 Lachnospiraceae bacterium
TGTCTTTCAGGGCGGCGCAGGTCCTTGAATATATTCCGTCAGTCTCCTTTTTTCCGAGGCGTATGTCGCTGTAGAGGTAAACAGGGTTGTTCCTGTCGCTTAGGCTCGAACCGAAACTTCCGTCGCCGTTGAGGAGCTTGTTGACATTCACGCAGACATTCCCGTTGCGGTTGTAGAACGGCAGCTGCGGATCGAGGGCCAAAGCGGCGGCGTAAAGTCCCGCCAATTGGTTCTTCGGGTAGATTCTTTCAACGATGTCGTTCAGCTTCACCTCCATCTCCGGCATCACCCGGCTGATCCAGCCGCTGATCTTGCCTTTGTAGAGGTAGGCCGTTCCGAGGGCTTGGTCCTCCATCATAAATTGAGCCAGCTCCTTGGCCGTGTGCGCTATCTTGTTCTTGCCCGAATCGAATACAACGCGCAGGATCTCAGCGTCTTCCACCACGGGAATATTCTCGCCTTCAAGTGTCCTGCGGATCTCGTCGTAACTCCATCTGTTCTCCGGCTTGCCGACCAGAAGTCCTCTGGTGATGGTACGCAGAGGCTCCGGCATATCCTCCGGCACAGGCAGCTTGCCTTGGATCTTGAGCTTTACCAGTTCGGGTTCCTTCTTGCGGAACTCGCTGTCTCCCATCCACATAGAGAGTACGGACATTCCGAGGGCATAGTAGTCCGACGCGGCCGTCATTATCGCATAGGTGACATCTCCGATGCGGGTGGTGTTGGCGTAGAGTTCCGGCGCGGCATAGATCACGGTTCTGGACTGCGGTGTGTTGACGCTGCCGTCGTCCCCGAGAATGTCGGCGATCCCGAAATCCGAAAGCACGACCAGGCCCGATGCCTTGTCAGTGTAGAGTATGTTCTCTGGTTTGACATCCTTGTGCAGCAGCCCGACCTTGTGCAGCTCGCTGAGGTTTCTGGCGATCATAGCGGTGACCTGAAGGATCGCCGCGGCGTTCTGCCTGAGGTCGTAGGCCGCCACCGAGCCATCCTTGCACAGTGGCATCAGGACATAACCTCTGTCCTCACCGCCCACATTGACCGACCCTGTCTCAAGAATATCCACGATCGCCGCCTTCCCTTTCAGCCGCTCCAACCTTTTAAGAATATCCTTGCGTACGCCATTGCCACGGCGGTACAGTTTCAGGGCGAAGCTCCCTTTCGGAGAGCTAACCACGTACACCTCGGCCTCGCCTCCGTTGCCGATCAGCCTGTCAACGCTGTAGCGAACTCCTCCGAGCGTGATCTCTTCTTTGGTCTGGATATCCGCGGCTTTGTCTGATGTTCCGTCAGAGGCAGCCGTACCGGTTGCCCCACAAGTGAAAGTGGCCTTCTGTGTGCCCTGCCTTGTGTTGTCCGATGCCGATTCAGTCCTTTGTGTGCTGGTTTCCGTGAGGCCGGCGACCGCAGTGCCGCTATCCGCTATTGTGCTTGCCATAATATCTTCGCTGTAATCTGTTCTGACCTATGTTTCTAAACAAAATCCAGTATCTTTTCTTCTTTATATTCACAGACCCATCTGCCGCCGTGCCACGGTTCGCAGCATTCGCTCGGGCAGTTGTGCCAGCATCCGCAGAAGTTGCAGACCCAGGCTTCTCTGGTCTTTGTCTGGATGATCTTCTCCACCGGCAACTTTCTGGCTGAGAAATAGTTCCGCTGCTCCTGCGGCGTGGATCCCGCCGGCGGAAGCATCTCATTCAGAGCCTTGTCCAACTCCGCCTTGATCTTTGAATATTCCGCCCGCAGCTCGGCCTTGCTCTTTGGTCGTTGTGCCTGTTGTTGTCCATTCGGCCCCTGAGCTTGCCGAAGGGCCGGTGCTTCGACAGGCTCAGCAACCGACCCGCTCTGTCGAAGCGTAGTCTTTCCCAACAGTTCCTTGAGCCTCAACACATCCTCCGGCAACTCAACCTCCTTGCTTTCCTGTCCTGTAACCTCCTGCTCCTCAGCCTCGATCCTCGCCAGCAACTCCGCAGCCTGTACCGCCAGTTCCGCCGCCTTGACAAACTTCGGATCCTTCAACGCCCTCTCCAGTTCCTTCTTCGCCGCAAGCGTCAACGGCTCATTGCATTTCCGGCAGAATCCGCCGGCGTTCCTGGTCCCGCATTTCGGGCATACGACCCCGCTTCTGCTCATCCCGCACTCCGGACATTCATCCTCTCCGCGAGGAATATCCGCCCCGCAGAACGTGCACCAATCCACAAGCGAATGCCCGCAGGACGGGCACCATTCCCAGCTTTTCTTCACCGGCTGCCCACAGTGTGGACATCCGATGTCGTTGGAAGACGCACGGATCTCCTTCACCTGATTCAGAATGCTTTCCTTGTACAGTTCCTTTTGCTTGAGCTGTTGGTCCATATTCATAGATTCTTATGGTTCGATTGTTTCTTTCAGTCAAGAGGCGTCGATAAAACGGCTTCCTAGTCTTTTGGCAGTTCGATGACAAACTCCGAGATCACCGGATAGTGGTCGGAAATATATTTGACGCCGAATTTCTGCTCATCAATGACGTTGAAAGTCCGAGCCTCGGCGTTGCGGTAGAAGATGTGGTCAAGCCGTTGAGGTTTGGCTCCCTTTCGCCCGAAATCATTGAACGACGGGGTGTTGTCGGCCTTTTTCACTGTTTTGGCGGATTCCTTCAGGTATGTGGCCAAAGGTTTGAGGGCTTTGTCTTCACCGGAAGTGTTGAGGTCACCGGTCATAAACACGACCGCATTGTCCCCTGCTATCTCCTTGATCTTTTCCACCATCAGGGCAGCGCTTTCCTGCCGCGCCTTCGTCCCCGTATTGTCAAAATGTGTGTTGAAAAGGAATATTATCTGTCCGGATTTCCTGAAACGAAGCTTGACCCAGTTGGCCGTCCTTACATATTCAGCGTCCCAGCCCTTTTTTTCGGGAGTCTGGTCCTCGTTGAGCCAGAATGTGCCGTAGTCCAGCAGCTCGAACCTGTCGGCAAGGAAGAAGATCGGGTTGAAGCCGAACTCGGAATCCTGGTTGACGGTTCCGGGTTTTCCGTTGCCATCGATCATAATGTACTTCTTCAACTCGTTCATCAAGAAGGACTTCTGTCCTGGTGCCGCCTCTTGGAGACCGATAATGTCAGGAAGGTATTTCCTGATCGCCTTGACGCATCCGGCCTTCCTGCTTTCCCAATTGTACTTTCCGGTGTCCGCCGGGAACTGGATCCGGATGTTGAACGACATCACGCTGGCTTTCTCACTCTTGGCCTCCGCCTTGATTCCGGACAGCGCCAAAACAGTGATGAAAGCGGTCACTAACAATAATATTCTTCTCATAAACCAAAAACTTCTTTTGCAAGCGCTAAAAATATGCCGCCGCGATGGCGTGAATATTTTTGTGTCGCTTAGCGGGTGATTCTCGCCACCCAGCCTCCGCCAGGGGCAAGATGGATATTCACGATCCCGTCCGCCGGGATCTTTGCGGAAGTTTTCTTATAGTCTCTGGCTGCCCTGTCGGCGTTGATTCCGTCCTGGAAGACGGTCATATTCCCGCCTCCGATGAAGTTCAGGTCAAGGGTGAGGTCGCGCGCGTCCCAATTCGTCAGTGCTCCGACGTACCAAATGTCTCCGCTTCGGCGGGCCACGGCGACATATTCACCGATCTCTCCGCAAAGCGGGACTGTCTCTTCCCAGACGGTAGGGAAGCCAGCGATGAACTCCGTGCACTCCGGTTCGGCCATATAGTTGGACGGAGAGTCGCAGAGCATCGTGAGAGGCGCCTCGAAGATGGCATATTCAGCGAGCTGACGGCAGCGGGTTCCCTGGCTCATCGCCTCGGATCCGATTGGGTGGTAGTTGCCCTTGGCAGCGTTGCGCATCGCTCCCTGGGTGTAGTCCATCGGTCCGGCCACCATCCTGACGAACGGAATCGTCACATCATAGGTGACCTCGTCGTAGTCTTCCGGACTCCATTTCAACTGCTCCAGTCCGGCAACTCCCTCGAAATTAAGCACGTTCGGGTAGGTTCTCTGGATTCCAGCCGGCTTGTAAACCCCGTGGAAATCAATCAGCAGATGGTTTTCGGCGGCGATCTTCGCCATCCTTTCGCAGAACTTCACGCCTTGCTGGTCGTCCCTGTTGATGAAGTCTATCTTGAAGCCCTTGAAGCCCATCTGGGCGTAGTGGCTCATCGCCTTCTCCGGGTTCTTCACGATGCTGTTGTAGCTGGCCCAGAGGATGATGCCGACATTCTTGCCGTTGGCATAGGTGACGAGTTCCTCAAGGTTGATGTCCGGGTTGATCAGGAACAGGTTAGCCTTGGCTCTCTGCGCCCAGCCCTCGTCCATGATGATGTACTCGATGCCGTGAGCCGCCGCGAAGTCGATGTAGTACTTGTAGGTCTCCGTGTTGATTCCAGCCCGGAAATCAACTCCGTAAAGATTCCAGTCGTTCCACCAGTCCCAGGCCACCTTTCCAGGCTTCACCCAGCTCCAGTCGGTGTTCTCGTCCGCCGGAGTGGCAAGCTGCCAGACCAGATCCATCTCCATCAGCGACTTGGCGTCCTGAGCGATCCCGATGACCTTCCACGGGAACTTCTGCCCGGCCTCGACCTTGGCGATGTAGTCGGCGTAGTCCATATCCTGATAGACATACACTCCGTTCGGGCGAAGTCCGATCGGATAAGGCGCGCGCACGCTCTTCAACCCTTTGCCGCCCTGCCCGTTGAGGAACATTCCCGGATAGCCGAACAGGTCAGACTCGGTGATGACAATCTTCACCCCGTCGGCCGCGTCCACCGTCATCGGCAGGAACGCCAGCTTCGCGGGATTCATCTCGGACAAATGAATATGCTCGTAGGTGTTCTCGAACGAGTTGACGAACTGCTGCTTGAATGTCTTTCCGTCTTCACTCTTGACGTAAGGTACCCACGCCGTCCAGTCCTCCGCGAAATTGAACTCCGTAAGCTCGTCAGTCACAGTGAACTCCCCGGACTTCGCCGTAGAGATGAACCTGTAGGCCACCCCGTTGTCGAACGCCCTGAACTCCACATTGTACCCCTTGAACTCCAGCGTCAGGAAATTGTAAACGTCATCCACGGTCGCCTTCTTGTAGTTCATCGCCGGAATGCCCTTCACATCATTACTCCCTTTCCTGCTCCTGCGAACCTTGTCCGCTCCGCCGAAGACCGTCCCGTCCTCAAATGTCATCGAAATCTCGGACGGTGTCAGGAGCGCGACCCCATCGCGGCTTATTGAATATCGCAGCCCGTCCCCCGCAGAGATTTCCGCCACAATCCTCCCGTCCGGAGAGGAAAGCGACCAATTATTCCGCGCCCCGAAGGCCACCAAAGGCAAGCAGATGAATATCACCGCCGCTGAAAAGAATTGTTTCAGTGTCATATTACCCATAGAATGAAGCTGATTTCAATAAAATTCAAAAATAATCATTTTGCCGAATTTTACCAAAACGAGGATCGGCACCTCATCGTGGCACCTCATCTTGCCACCCGTAACGGTCTGTCGTATGGTTTTCACGTTATACCTTTGCGACAACTGCATAAAATCGACACTTGCCGCAAGACAATCTACCATATGATGCTATGGCAACACATTCGTTTTCATATAAAGGGCTTTTATGCCTGTATTGAACTAAACGCCTTAATTGTTGAAAGCCGGAGGAGGGCACAATTCCATAAAACATTGACTATAAAGCAGTGAAGTATCACCGTTTGACTCTCAATCAGTTGCAAAACGGTGGCCTCTTATTTTGACTGGCACACTTCCGCAACATATTAATAATAAGCATTTTGGATATCACGGTATTTATGACCACCGGCAAAAACAATGATGCGTGGTGATATCCCAAAACAAAAAATGTCCACCGAAATGGCATTATACCGGAGAAACCTTGTAATATCATCAGTTTGTCCGTGAAAGAGAGCCTTCGCCGGAGAAAACTCCATTGCGAGCGAAACCGAAAAACAAGATCCATATAAGGAGCAGAATGATTCTCTATACGAGTTGTTCAGAAACGATGTAGGTAATCATCTAACGGCCAATTGGCAAAGAACAGGGTAGCGGTCGCAACTTCCTGAATGTTAAAACGTAGTCCACAGATATATAGTTTCCCAAAATAGACTTTGTGAATATCATACCTTTATGTGCGTTGAAAATTTTTGTTGACAAATTGTCTGAAAAATTCTATATTTGTCAATAAATAAAGATGCGATGACTAATGACCGATTTCGTATAAGATTGCGAGAGGCGCGTTTGCTTTGCGGATTGAGTATGGAAAAACTTGCGGCAAAAACAAATGGCGCCATCACCAAGCAGAGTTTATCCAAATATGAAACAGGTGTGATGTGCCCAAAGCACGGCACACTTGCCGCCTTGGCCAAAGCCTTGAATATAAGCGAGGCTTTCTTTATGGGTGCTAATATAGAGATAGACACCCCTATGCTGCGCAAGACCTCAAGGGATGTTCTCACGGAAGTAGAAATCGCTCGTATTGAAGCGATTCTCTCATTCTGGACAGAGCAATATCTTGCTAAAGAAATGAAGAGCGATATGACGATACGCTTTTCCAACCCGCTCTCGGATCTTACAATTACGAATGCGGACGATGTCGCCAAAGCGGCGCTTCTTTTACGTGAATATTGGAATTGCGGAAATGGTCCGCTACCCAATATCTTAAGATTGCTTGAACGAAAGGGACTTAAAATCAAAACGATGGAGTTGCCTGACGGCATTCTTGGCCTTAGCACGTGGGCGAATCACACGAATCCTTTGATTCTGGTTGACATTCGCCCGGAAAAGACCACTGTTGAACGTTTGCGCTTTACCGTCTGTCACGAACTGGGACATCTATTGCTTAATTTCAGCGAAGAAGCGGATGTGGAGAAACTATGCGATAAGTTTTCCTGTTTCTTTTTGTTCCCTCAGAAAACGTTTGTTGAAGAGATGGGTAAGGATAAGAGGGATTTTCTGACACTTGCGGAAATGATTGATCTGAAAGAAGTTTATGGCGTGTCTGTGGCTGCTCAGGTGCACGAGGCATATGACTTGGGGATGATTTCTGACGAGCATTACCACTGGTGGTATGAAGAAAAAATCAGCAAGAATCCTCGGGAAAACGGTTGGGGAACATATCTCCTTCCCGAAACTTTGGGACGTGAAAAAAGGATCGACTCGATCCTGCTTGATAGTTCAATCACAGAATAAATAATCCATTTAAGAAGAACAATAGAACATTCTTACAGATAATTGTATAACAAATGGACCGATAATTATATAAAGAGAACGATATGGTAAAGAGAGATTCTATAAAACTATTCGATGGTGATAAAATACGTACCGTTTGGGATGATGAACAAGAAAAATGGTTCTTTTCAATTATTGATGTCATCGCCATTCTTACAGAAAGTGTGGATGCGGCTGCATATTGGCGTAAACTAAAACAACGCCTTAAAGCTGAAGGAAATGAAACCGTGACAACTTGTCACGGTTTGAAAGTGCGAGCGATAGACGGCAAGATGCGTATGACAGATGTCGCTGACACCGAGCAACTTCTGCGTATAATTCAGTCCATTCCTTCACCTAAGGCCGAGCCATTCAAGGTTTGGTTGGCAAAAGTTGGTGCCGAACGTCTGGATCAGATGCAGGATCCTGAATTGAGCATCCAGCAAGCGATGCTGGACTACAAACGTTTGGGCTATTCAGATAACTGGATCAACCAACGCCTGAAGAGCATAGAGATTCGCAAAGATTTGACAGACCAGTGGCGGTTGCATAATGTTGAGGAAGGCATTCAATACGCTTCCCTGACGGACATCATATACCAAGCCTGGGCTGGAAGGACTGCAAAAGAATACAAAAGGCTCAAAGGTCTGAAGAAGGAGAATCTGCGGGATAATATGACAAATGAGGAACTTGTGCTGAATATGCTTGCGGAACTTTCTGCCACCAGCATCACAAAAGCGAAGAATCCTCAAACGTTGGATGAAAACAAGGTGTGCGCGAAAGAAGGTGGTGACGTGGCCCGCGTGGCCAGAGAAAACCTTGAGTCAAAGACAGGCCGTCAAGTCGTGTCGCCTCTTTCCGCGAGAAGGTTCTTTGAGGCTCAACAGCCTATGAAAGAGATTGAAGACAAGGACAACCCTGACAAAGAAAATCAGTAACGAATGGAACACTGAGGTGTGCGAAGCAATTCGCGCGTGGCGTAATGGAATTTGCGCCCGAAAAATTCGTATCTTTGAACTTTTGTTGGTGAGGGGTAAAACGAACTGGTAAAAACAATCAATGGTAGTCAGGTCGTCATCAACTGGGGAATGCAAAAGAAGGACAGTAAGATGAAGGGAATCTTCAGGGGCATATTCATAGGTCTGGCGCTGCTTGCGGGGGGCGGGCTGCGGGGGTGGTGCGCTACTCCGGAGTTCATCGACTCGCTGCGTACGGAATTGAGGCTCAGGAATATGCCGGGGCGGATCCTTTTTCTGCCATTGGCGCTTGCGGATCAAAGGGGGGACGACGGGCGTGAAGGAATATGGTCGCTCACGGCGCTGGATGCTATCCGGGGAATGGGGCGCTTGTCATCCACGGCTCCAAGTCAGAGCGGATCCCTTTTGACGGCTTCCGGTCAATCATTTACGCTTTCCGATTCCACGGACATTCGGTTTGACGAACGGCTTTCCTCAGAAATAGCCCTTAACCGGCTGCAGGAACTTTTCAATGAATATGGCGACTGGAATATGTCGATAGTGGCTTATGCTACAAGTCCGACGGCGCTGGCCGTGATGGATTCCGCCTCATTCGTCAACGCTCCGATTTTTAGGAGCTTACGAAAGGCTGAGGAGGAATATTCAGAAAATATTCCGGCGGCGTTTGAGCGGATAGGGTCGCTGGCGGCCAAGAGGAAGGCGGAGAGGCTGGCGTTCCTGCAGGAGCAGGCGGCGCTCAGGAAGGCCAGGCTGGACTCGCTGCGGAAGAGGCAGGCGGCGAACACCGACAGGATTACCTACACTATCCGCAGGGGTGACACGCTGGGAGGAATCGCTGCAAGATACCGGGTCAAGGTCTCTGACCTGAAAAGATGGAACAACCTCAAGAGCGATATGATCCGTGAAGGACGTAAACTGGTGATTTACAGATAGTCATTATGAAGCAATATAAGGTACTTTTGTTTTTTCTCTCCGTTTTCCTGATCCTTTTCGCGATTTGGTTCGTATATCCGTCCAAAGGCGTTCAGGTAGGAGATTTGAAGTTGATGTTCCCGTCCTATCAGGGCTATCTTGCCGACCTTCAGGACAGTACGGCGGACGTGAATGTGGACTCCGTGCTTCTGGCCGTGCAGAAAAGCTACGAGATGATCGAAGGCTCGACGGACACCCTGCGCTACTACTATGACTACATCACCTCGAACCCTAACCGCATCTGTCTGCCGGAGAATGACTACACGTTCTTCGACTCGCTGTTCGTGGAGATGGCCGCGGCGGCAGATTCCGGCCGCACTGTCAGGATCCTGCACTATGGTGATTCACAATTGGAAATGGACAGGATTTCGGCTGTACTTAGGCAGGATCTTCAGGAACGCTTCGGGGGGTCCGGGCCGGGAATGGTGCCGATGATCCAACGGATTCCGACCGTGTCGCTCTCGCAGAACGCTTCCGGAAGCCTGACCCGCTACGCTATGGTGGGGGATTCGCTGACAAAGAAAGCCTCGCATAAACGCTACGGACCTCTGACACAGTTCACTGACGTTTCCGGCAACGGAACGTTCACGTTCACAAGAACCAAGAACAGATATTCCCAGGAGTTGGTCAAGTCGATTTCAAAGGTTTCCGTGCTTCTGGGACAGAATTCCGCAGGCTTTGGAATGACACTTAAATGCGACACGTTGCCGGTAAGGAAAGCCGTCATCGATTCGGCCAAGGCCGGAGTCTCGATGGTCACTTGGGAATTGCCTTGCGATGTGGAGAAAGGCACGATCAGCTTTTCGGGCAACGCTGAGATCTATGGAATAATGCTGGACGGAAAAGGAGGCGTGACCGTTGACAACGTCGCCTTGCGTGGATGCGCCGGATTCATATTCTCGTCCATCAACCGCCAGGTGATGAAAGAGAGTTTCGCAAAGACGGACACCCGCTTGATAATCTTACAGTTCGGCGGAAACGCGATGCCTGGAA